>DATIEW010000426.1:0-2051 GCA_035455585.1 Vicinamibacterales bacterium
CGTCGCCGGCTGGGACGCGCCCTGGGCCAGCGGCGACAGGGCCGTGTCGATCATGTCGACGCCCGCCTCGATGGCAAGCATGTACGTCATCGGAGCGAGCCCCGCCGTGCAGTGCGAGTGCAGGTGCAGCGGGAGCGGCACCCGGGCCTTGAGCTTCGCGATGATCTCCGCCGCCGGATAGGGCGCCAGCATCCCCGCCATGTCCTTGAGGCAGAGGATCTGCACGCCCAGCTCGGCCAGCCGCTCCCCCACCCGCACGAAGTAGTCCACCGAGTGGACCGGGCTCACGGTGTAGCAGATCGTCCCCTCCACGGTCTTGCCCGCCCGGAGAGCCGCCGCGATCGCGGTCTTCATGTTGCGCAGGTCGTTCATGGCGTCGAAGATCCGGAACACGTCTATGCCGTCAGCCGCCGCGCGCTCGACGAAGAGCTGGACGACGTCGTCGGGGTAGTTGCGGTAGCCGACCACGTTCTGGCCCCGGAGCAGCATCTGCAGTCGCGTGGACGGGATCGCCGCCCGCAGCGCGTGCAGGCGCTCCCAGGGGCACTCCGTCAGGTACCGGAGACACGCGTCGAACGTCGCCCCGCCCCAGACCTCGAGCGACCAGTAGCCCACCGCATCCAGCTTGCCGGCGACGGGCAGCATGTCCGCGGTCCGCATGCGAGTGGCCAGGAGCGACTGGTGCGCGTCGCGCAGCACCGTCTCGGTGATCTGGATCTTGCCTGCCATAGCCCTTTCATCCTCGCGCCGATTTGACCGACCGACGGCCGGTACTGGAAGCGTCACTCTACCATGCAGGCTCGGCTCGTCCGCCCGCAACCGCTCGGCTCCCGCATCGTCTTCGTCGAGCCCGGCCCGACGGGGGGCCGGCCGAGCGCTGAACAACCGCCTAGTGGTCGCATCCCGAGGAACGGCCTGCCGCCCGATCGCTCCCGGGCCCTGTGTGACCGCCGGCCGGACTACGCGAGGCGGTCGCGCACCGGTCGCGTCGCCGGCGTGATGATTGCGGGTTGCCGGCCCCTTCGATGGGGAGGTCTCGGATCCCCCCTACGGCTCGACGCCGCGGAGGCTCGCCAGGGCACGCTGGATGTTCTTCCGGGCGGATGTCTCGAGGCGGGTGCGGTACGGCGCGGTGTGATACAGGAGGCGGCGATCGAGGAAGGACTCCAGCACCGCCGCGCGCGCTGGCCGGTAGCTGCTCTCCGGTACCCAATCGTATTCGGCCCGGATGGACCGATCGTAGGCGTCGAATGTCGCTTCGTCGGCCCCGAGGATCGAACGGTCGATGTCCAGCAGCAGCGCCTCGTCGGCCGTGCGAGGCTCGCCGGCAAGCGCTGTCGCCAGGATCATCGCCCGGACGCGTTCCTGCTCGTCCGTCGGTCGACAGAGCTCGGACATCACCGTGCAGGCCCATGCCGCCGAGCGGGCTTCGTTGTCCTGGCGCCGCGGATCGTAGATCGCATCGTGGAACAGTATCGCCCACCGGACTTCGTTCAGACGGATCGCGTACCGCCACATGGTCCCCAGTTCTCGCAGACAGTGCTCGATGTGCGCAAGCGCGTGATAGCGGCGATGGGCTTCCGAGTAGGCGGCCGTGAGCTCGGCCGACAGCCTCTGCTGGAGCCGCCTGATCGCATCGGTCCGCGCGTCCCACTGCCGGCGAAAGTCCTTGAGGGATCTCTTCCCGTGCGGGTGCCACTCGATCAACACCGAGAACAGCGCGCTCGCGACGCCGGGTTCGGCGGCGGGATGCCAGCTCGGCGACACCGGATCGATCTGCGCCAGGCGCATGGCGCGCACGTAGAAATCGGCGAACGCCCTTCGCGACAGGCGCGCGCGCTGGGCCATCAACACGTCGTACAGGTCGAGATGCGCCCATTCCCACAGGCGGGTCCCGAAGTTGTACGCCAGCATCGCGGGGGCGACTTCGCGACGCCAGCCGTCGACGGCGCCACGATCCAGTCCGAGCTCGGCGAACCAGGCGAATTGCGCGTCGACGGTCTCCTGTTCTTCCCAGGTGTCGAGAAAGGGATCGAGCAGCGCGCTCCAGA
>DATIEW010000427.1:0-11169 GCA_035455585.1 Vicinamibacterales bacterium
ACCTACACCGCGCTGGTCACGGCGGCCAGAATCGTCCAGGAATCGGAGAAGGGCACGCGCCACATCGTGCTGTTCGCCGACGCGGCAGACGCCGAGGAGCCAGGCGAGTACCAGCGGCTGCTCGACACGCTCACGTCAATCGGCATCACCGTGAGCGTGATCGCGCTCGGCAGCGAGTCGGACCGGGATGCGGAGTTCCTGAAGGACGTCGCGGCGCGCGGACAGGGGCGCATCCACTTCACCGCGAGCGCCGACGAGCTGCCCCGGCTGTTCGCGCAGGAAGCCATCACCGTCGCCCGATCGAGCTTCGTGACCGAGCCCACGGCCGCGCGCGCGCTGCCCGATATGGTGCTGCTCGGCGAACTCCCGGCGTCGCCGTTCCCGGCCCTGGACGGCTACAACCTCACCTACCTCCGCCCCGGCGCCACGATGGGGGTGGTCACGACCGATGAATACAAGGCGCCCGTGCTTGCGTTCTGGCATCAGGGACTCGGGCGCGTCGCGTCGCTGACGGCCGAAGTCGACGGACAGTACTCGCGTCGGCTGAACGCATGGAGGGATTTCCAGTCGTTCGTGATCGGGCTGGGCCGGTGGCTGCTCGGCGGCGAGCCGCCCTCCGGTGTGCAGGCCACAATCGAGCGGCAGGGCGCCCAGGGAATCGTGCGGGTCGATCTCGATCCCGGCCGCCCGCGCGGCGGGGCGGACGAGGTGCGCGCGGCCACGGCGGCGATCGTGCCGCCCGGCGAGCGTGCCGGCGGCGCGCCACAGCGGCTGCCTCTGGCCTGGGTCAGCGACGACTCGCTCGAGGCGCGTTTCCCGCTTCATCGCGCCGGTCTGTATCTCGGCGCCGTGCAGTTGGGAACGGGAGACGTCCTGCAACTCGCGCCGCTGAGCCTCCCCTACTCCCCCGAGTTCGAGCCGCGCGCGGATCCCGACGAGGGTCCGAAAACGCTACGCGAGATCGCGCGCGTGACGGGCGGCATCGAGCGGACGACGTGGGACGATGTGTTCAGCGCGAGCCGGCTGCGGAACCGCGAGGTACGCGATCTCGTGCTGCCGCTCACGCTCGTGCTGCTCGTGCTGCACCTGGTCGAAATCGCCGGGCGCCGGCTGTTGCTCTTCGACTCTGCGCGTGCGTGGCTTCGCGCGGTGCGTCTGCCGCGGGTGCGTCTGCCGTGGCCCCGGGCGGCGCCGCCGCGTCCCGACGTCGAGCCGCAAGTCGAGCCGCCGGCATCCGCTGAGGCGCCGCGCACCGGCCCACCGAAGCCCGTGGAGTCACCGCTCGCGCGCGCGAAGGCGAAGGCGCGGGGTCGGATGAGCGGGAGCGGGTGATCCCAGTCCATCGTCCGATGCTGGCGAAGGGGGCGTCGGCAGAGGTCCTGGAAAGGGCAGCCAAACGGGAAAGGACCATTGTTGCTGGAAGATGCGTGACGCTGACCATCAATGTCAAGGTGCAGAGCACGCGGCGTGCACCGCGGACACGGCGCGTGCTGAGGCTTGAAGCACGTCTGGTGTCTAATCTACAGTAACAGCATGAGTTCCCAGGGCCGATCTGGAGACAGGACGGATCCTGCATCCATAAGCGAGGCCTTCCGGACCACCCTCGATCTGTTTCAAAGCGGCATCGATATCATGCGCCACAATCTCCGACGCGGCCATCCGGAGGCGACCGAAGCCGAGATCGAGCGACTGCTCGACCAGTGGCTGCGTGACCGTCCGGGAGCGGAGTCGGGCGACTGTCCTGGCCCTCGCGTCGATGTGAACACCAGACAAGCGTGACCTCGCTCGAAGCGGCGCTCCGCCAGATCCATTCGGATCTCACCGAGGCCCGAGTCCCGTTTGCCCTCGTTGACAGCCCAGATAGCCAACGCTTGGGGACCGCTCACTGGCCCGCCGGCACACCTGCCACCATCGACCGTAGGAAGAACGGCTCCCAGAACGCGCACTCGACGTGCTTGAGCCGCGTGCGCTCCTCGATCACAGCGTCCAGGACGAGATACTGCAGCGCCCCCCGGCCGATCCCCGCAGGCGCCTTGAACGGCGGCCACTGCACGGCGCTCCCGTCGTCCGTGTTCGGATTGCCCGTCGCCGCGAAGCGCGTCCAGTAGCCCGCCATCGCGGCGTGCAACGCGAGGTCGGACGCGTCGAGCACGTGCGGGACGAAATTGGGCGGGCCGTAGTTGTTGCCGAACAGGATGTTCGACTCCACGCCGTGGATGACGCGGTCCTTGAAGAGGTCGTCGATCTCGTACTCATACGAGAAGACGTAGACCGGGTTCCGCGCCAGCGCCAGCGTCCGCGCGAGGCGCTGGCCCTCGCAGGTGAAGTTGCCGTCCCCGAGCACGCGGGCCATCGCGTCGGCCGGCGTCGCGAACCCGTCCACGGGGTACATGGCCCGGACCGCCGGAGCGTCGGTGTCGAACTCGGTGTCCAGCCAGGCATCGTACTGCGCCGCGCTGACGCCGAGCGGGAAGCTGCGTGTGATGAACGCGCCGGCCCCCTCGTCTCGCGTATACCCGAGGACGACGGGCACGCGCGTGAACTGCCCCGTGTCGTAGAGCTCGCGCGGCTGATCCGGAATCTCCAGCCCGTCGACGACCGGCAGCCAGAACACGCGGCCGGCGGGCTCGACAATCGGCTGCACGCCCTGCGTCAATCCCGTGAGCACCGTGTTCTGAGGCACCGCGCGCAGACAGCTCAGCACCGCGGCCTGATCCGTGCAGCCGAGGGCCGAGGCCAGCGCATCTCCCTGCGGCGCCATCTCTGCCGCGCTGGGCCATCGCGCCGTGACGGGGCCGCTGTGGACGACCGCCCTATGGAACAGGCCGGCGCTCCCGGGCGACACAAGGTGCAGTCCGGCGCTCTCGCCGCCGGCCGACGTCCCCGCGATCGTCACGTTGTCGGGATCACCGCCAAAGTTCGCGATATTGTCGTGCACCCACGCCAGCGCGGCGCGCTGGTCGAGCAGACCGTAGTTGCCGGACACCGGCCGCGCCGGGTCTTCGCTGGCAAGCGCCTCGTGCACGAGGAACCCGAACGGGCCCAGCCTGTAGTTGGGCGCAACGACGATGACGCCGGTCTCTTCGGCCAGCCGCTGGCTTCTGTGGGAAGGGAAGTTCGCCGACGCGAACGCGAACGCCCCGGCGTGGAGCCAGACGATGACGGGTGCGGGTACACCGGGTAGGGGATTCCGGACCCACAGGTTGAGCTTCAGGCAGTCCTCCGATCCGCCGGGCAGGCCCGACGCAGGATTGACGCTGGGGCAGTTGGCTGGCGGCGCGATCGCATCGCGCACACCGTCCCACGGCGCGGGCGGCTGCGGCGGCTTCCACCGCAGGGCGGCGGTGGGCGGTGCCGCGTACGGGATCCCCAGAAACTGGCACGACAACCCGAGATCCTGTCCTCGTACGACACCAGCATTCGTCGCGGCCTCGCATGCGGCGGTTTGAGCCTGGACTGCCTTCTTGGGTACCTGCGTAGCCCCGGCGACGGCCGCCACTAGTACCAGGCCGACATGAATCGGTTTCGGCATCGATTTCCTCCTTCAAGGGTCTGAACGGACAAGATGGAGGCACCGCCAGGCCCCGCAAACGGGCAAGGAGGGGCAAACAGCGGTATCCCCGGTCTTTGCACGTCGTCCCAGGAAGGTTGATACCTGGAGAAGGGAGGAGTAGAGTGACAACCCTGAACAAACGTCGGCCCTCAGGCGCGAAGTCAGCCCATGGCGCCCCGATCGCAGGATTCACTTTCCCCGAGCCCCGTCGCGCGTCGTCTGGACAGCTGGAAGGAGATTGCCGCCTACCTCAGGCGTGACGTGACGACGGTGCGCCGCTGGGAGAAGCGTGAGGGGCTCCCAGTGTATCGGCACCAGCACGACCGCCTCGGATCCGTGTACGGCTACACGGCGGAGATCGATCGCTGGTGCGAAAAGCGTCGGATCAGCCCGTCGTCGGACGGCCCCGTCGCCGAGGGCACGCAGCTCCGGGCCCAGCCCGTGCAGCCGAGATCGCGCAGGCCCTTCTGGCGGGCGGCCGCAGCCGTCCTCATCGTCCTCGGCCTGGGCGCGGCCGCCATCCCGCTGTTGAAACCTCCCGGCGCCGGCGACGCAGCCGTCAAGCCAATCAGGATCGCGCTGGTACCGCCGGAAGGCGCTCGGGTGCACAGCCTCGCGCTGTCACCTGACGGAGATCAGGTAGCCTTTGCCGCCTCCACCGGCCCTGGCCCGGCCCGGTTGTGGCTGCGGCGGCTCGATTCGGTCACGGCGCGCGAACTGCGCGGCACGGACGGAGCGTCTTATCCGTTCTGGTCGCCGGACAGCCAGCACCTGGGCTTTTTTGCGGACGGGAGGCTGAAGACGATCGCGCTCGCAGCGGGCGACGTACGCGACGTGTGCGCCGCACCGGGCGGACTGGGCGGCACATGGAATGAACTAGGGACCATCCTCTTCGCGCCCGGTAACGATCACGCGCTGTTTGCCGTGCCGGCGGCCGGGGGCCACGCGCGGCAGGTCACGACGCTGGACGGATCTCATCTCGGCGGCCACACCTGGCCCGAGTTCCTGCCGGACGGCCGCCGATTCCTCTTCTCGGACGTCAGCATCGGGCGCGACCGCCACGGCATCTACGTCGGCGACCTGGAAACCGGGCAGACGACGAAAGTCGTGTCCGTGTACTCGAGCGCCAGCTATTCCAGCGACGGCCACTTGATCTCCGTCGACGAATCAGATCGGCTCGTCGCCCGTCGGTTCGATCTCGAGACGCTGGCGGTCGGCGCCTCGCCGGTCCACGTCGCCGACCATGTGCTCCACCACTACGAGCAGGGGCACAAGGTGGACTTCTCCGTGTCACGCTCTGGGCTGCTGGCGATCCGGAGCACGCCGATCGATCTCCGTCGTCTCGTATGGGTGGATCGCGAGGGCAGGGAGCTGGGTTCGCTCGGCCAGCCGGCGCAGTACTCGAATCCCACGGTATCGCCCGACGGCCGCAGCGCGATCGCAACTATCCTGGAACCGCCCGACACCGGCGACGCGTCCCTGTGGCAGTTCGATGTCGCGAGCGGGACCAGGACGCGGCTCACTGCCGAGAGCCGTCTGGATTTCGCACCGGTCTGGTCGCCCGGCGCGGACCGCGTCGTGTTTGCTTCGGTGCGGGATCGGCGGTTCGGCGTCTACCAGCGGGACCTGGCAGGCGGCGCCATCGAAGAGATTGCCGTGCCGCCTGGCGTCCGCCGATTGATGAGCGTGCCGGAGAGCTGGTCCGGCGACGGGCGGTACCTGACGTACTCCACGCTCGAGTCGGCGACGGGGTCGGATCTCTGGCTGATGGAGATCGGCAGCAGCCGGCCGCCGTTCGCGCTGCTGGCCACCAGGCACAACGAGGGCCAGAGCCAGATCTCGCCGGACGGGCGCTTTCTAGCATACGTGTCGGACGAGTCCGGCAGATTCGAAGTCTACGTGCAGACGTTTCCCGACGGGCGGAACAAGTGGCAGGTCTCGACGGGCGGCGCGAACGACCCGCGATGGCGGGGCGACGGCCGCGAGCTGTTCTACATCGCGCCCGACGGGCAGCTGATGGCGCTCGACGTCGGGCGCGGGCCGGGCCTCGCGCTCGGGGTGCCCCGCCCCCTGTTCAACACCGGCATCGAGGTGCTCTGGAACGACATGCGAAACCACTACGACGTAGCGCCCGACGGCCGCCGCTTCCTGGTCGTCGTGCCGCACAAGGATCTCCGGGCCGTACCGTTCGCGGTCGTGTTCCGTTGGCGATCCGGCGCGCCCTCTTCATCACCTTGAAGTCGCTGGCGCTCATGCGGACGCGGAACGGCGAACCGTCGGCGCCGGAACGCGACTCCGCTGCCCCCGCGAGTTCCGGCGCGCTTCCGCCCGCGCCTGGACGAGGAAGCCTGGGCTGCACCACGAGGACGACCCCAACGGCAGTTGACGTCCGGGCGCGCCCCCACCCCCTGCATGGCGCGAAGCGCTACGGCGGACCGCCGTCAGGCGGGTGGGCACGACCCGACGGCGCGGGGCGGAAAAGAATGCGCGCTACCTCGCCGCCGCTGCGGCCCTCCTAGCGAGACTGACGAATCCCTTCGCGGCCGCCTCCCGCTCGAGCGCCGTCAGGCGCGCCCGGCCGGTCGAGGCGTCGCCGGTCCTCATCTCGATCTCGCCGAGCGCGAGCCGCGCCTCGAACGCAAGCGCGACGGCGCTCAGGCCGTCGGCCTCCCGGCTCAGCGCATCGAGTTCTCGTCTCGCCTCAGCGGTACTGCCGGACACGGCGGCCCGGACACGCGCTGCGGCGATCCCGCCAGACAGGCGGATGAGCCGGTCCTCGGTGATGCGAAGCCGCTTGTCCGCGCGGGCAATCGCCCGCTGTGCTTCGGCGAGGTTCCCTTCGGCGAGCCAACCGATCGCCAGCACGCTCTCGCCCGGCTGCCTCGTCGTCCGGCCTGAAGTCGTGATGAGCGAGCGAGATCGCCTCGCGGGCACGCGATCGCGCGTCGTTCGTCCTTCCCTGGTCCATGGCGAGATGGACCTGGGCGATCGCGAGGTCGAACGCGGGCCGCCGCGCAGGCTGTTCAACGCGCGGGCAGGAGCTTCAGGGCGACTTCGCGGTCGAGGCGCGTGTCCCAGGCTCGGAAGACTTCGCCGTACGCGCCTCGCCCGACTCGCTCGAGAATACGAAGGTGGCCCCACTGTTCGGGAGGCAATGCTGCCGGCTGTGCAGCAGCAGGCTCAGACGGGCCGTCGGCAGGCGAGCGTCGCGGAAGAAGCAGGCAATCGACGACACGAGCCAGAGCTGTTGCACGATTGGCCGTGTGTCGGTTTCGGCGCTCGATTCGGCTACCGCCCAATCCACCGTCCGGCCGTCGAGCACGGCGCCGGCGAGATCATGAAGCAGCTCACGAGCCAGCATGGAAGCCGGTGCGTTTAAGCGATCGAATGATACAACGTTCTGGCGATGAGAATCGGACAAGTCCCGCCCGGCGTGGGATCCGCCCGGTCTTTCCACCGGGCAGGCGGCGCGCAAGTCGTGAAGGCGTTATGAGAACCCACGACTCTCACCGCAGCGCCGATACGATCGCGATGGCGACGAAACTCCCATAGAAGACCGCGCACAGGACGAGGCAGACGTTCCGCCACAGCGGGGCGCGCAGCTCGGGCGGCAGGAACAGCCGGTTGACGATGAGCGTGTGGAGGCTCTCGACGACGAAGATGAACGCGGCGGCGTTGGCGCCGATGACGATGAGCGTGAACGGGCGTGCCAGGTTGAGCCCGATGCAGCCCCAGACGGCGAAGACGGCGAGCACGCCGTAGTAGACGCGGCGGACGTCGCCGAGTTTCCGCAGCCGCGGGCTCGCGGTCCAGAGCATGTCCGTGACGCCCCGCGGGAGGCCATCGACGATGCCGAGCTGCGTCGAGAAGAGGATCCACAAGCCGCAAACGATCGTGAGATACCAGAAGATCGGGCCGTGCACCGAGGCGATCCCCTCCGCCTGCAGGTTGGCGACCGCCCACTCACCAGCGACAGTGCCCGCGGGTACGTACTGGAGGGTGAACAGAGCCGTGAGTGCCATGCCGGCGAGCGAACCGAAGCCGAAGATCACCCACTGATCGAGGTGGACGAACTTCCACCACTCGCGCCAGACCCGCAGCGCTCCCGGGTTGACGGCGAACAGGTTGCCGCTGGCCGGCAGCGCCCGTGTCGGCGCAAGCGCCCCGGGAATGTAGCCGACAGTGGCGCTCATGCCGTACCCTTTGTCGCGCATCCAGTTGGTCGTGTACACGTTGCCCATGCCGCCGGAGCCCGAGTAGGCCGCGAAGGCGCCGAGCAGCACCCAGTCGCCTCCTTCCGGCAGACGTCCGAGGCTCCCGAAGCCTCCGACCACCCGCATCCAGTTCTCGCCCGACACCGTGAGGACGTCGACGACGAAGAGGTACGAGAAGATCCACGCGATGAGCGTCCACATCGCGTATTCCAGCGTCCGTTCAATCTTCTTGCCGAGGGTGGCGATCACGAAGCAGAGGCCGAACGTGGCGTAGCCGAGTGTGATCACGAACGACGCGTCGCCCGTGCCGGGCATGCGGCCAAGGAGAAGCGCCGCGCTTGCGGTTGCGCTCGACAGCGCCCATCCGGGCCAGCCGTACTGGGCGAACGAGAAGAGGCCATAGGTCCAGCCCCAGAAGGCAGGGCCGGGACGCGTGCGCATGAACCCGGTGAGGATCGGCTCGCCCGTGTAGAGCGTGTAGCGTGCCATCTCCTCGTTGAGGATCACCTGCAGGAACACGGCGACCGTGGTGATCCACAGGAGGGCGGCGCCATATTTGAGGACGACGGCTGGACCGATCAGCCACTCGCCGCTGCCGATGGCGATGCCCAGCCCGATGATGCCGGGGCCGACCGTGCGCAGCGCGTTGCGGAGCGTGAAGATCGGTGGCGCGGGCAGTTCCGCGACGCCCCACATCGGGAGGCGGCCGGCAGGCTGCGTGATCTTCGTTGACAGGGGCATGGCTCGGATCCGGGTCTCGAGGGACAAGGGCCGCGACACGAAAGGCGGCATCATACCCCGATTCGATCGCGTCACCGGTGACCGGCGGCCCTTGTGCCGGGCCTCCAACCGGCTGGCAGCACCGAGGGCCGGATGAGATCAGAGCCTCGCTCCCCGAGCCTCGGAAGGACGTGAGCCGGAATCGACGTGATCCTCCTGCGCTTCTTTTTCGTGACGGGCAGGCGATGCCGGTATCTGCTACGATTTCCATCCGATGACACCATCGATTCCACCGGCCACGTTCGAGGCGCTGATCCGCATGGCGCAGGCAACGCCGGGGCTCGAGGTGCTGCTACTGTTCGGATCTCGCGCACGCGGCGACGCCCACACGCGATCCGATTGGGACTTCGGCTATCTGGCCGCCGGCGAGATCGACGTCGCGACCCTCCTGGGCGCTCTCGTCGAAATCGTCGGGAGCGACCGCATCGACCTCGCCGACCTCCGGCGCGCGAGCGGACTCCTGCGCTACCGCGCTGCACGTGACGGTCACCTCCTCTACGAGGCACGCCCGCGGCTCGCCGAGCGCTTCCGTCTCGAGGCCGCGCAGTTCTGGTGTGATGTAGCGCCGGTGCTGCAGCGGGGATACGGAGACGTGCTGGCGGAGCTGACACCGTGAGCCCGCTCGACCGCGACGTGCTCGCCGAGCGCACAATGGCCGTCGAGCGGCACCTTCGGAGAGTCTGAGATTGTCCATGGCAGGTGCATTCTAATCCTCCAGCTTCAAACGCCCAACGCCCAAACGCCCAACTCCCAATGAAGGCGGGAACTAAGTTGCGAGTTCGGAGTTGGAATCGGAAGTCAGTTGGTCATTGGTCGAAAGAGGAGGCCTCATGCAGCGGCAGAAGTGGCAGATCGCGGCGGCGGTCATCGTGGCGGCGGCCCTCGGGGCAACGGCGGGAGCTCAGAGCCCGCGACCGCAGGAACCGGACGTTCTCAGCGCCCTGCTCACCGAAGTGCGCGGCCTGCGCCGGGCGATCGAGGAGCTTGCGCTGACCGGCCCGCGCGTGCAGCTCGCGCTCGGACGGCTTCAACTCCAGGAGCAGCGGGTCAACACGATGATCCGCCGGCTCGAGTCGATCCGCGACGCGGTCGCGTCGGCACAGAAGGAGAACGACGCATCGCAGGCGCAGCTCGCGTCGCTGGAAGCGGCGCTGAAGGGCGAAAAAGAGGTCCCCGAAGAGGACCGCGGCATGCTGCCGATGATGGTGAAGTCATTCCAGAAGACCGTCGCAGCCGGCGCCGCGGAGATTCAGCGGCTCCAGGCCGAGGAGGCCTTCCTGCAGCAGCAAATAGCCACCGAGCAGGGACGCTGGTCCGATATCAACCGCACGCTCGAAGAGCTGGAGCGTGGGCTCGCGCGCCGCTGACGCGTTGGCGCGCGGATGCCCACACCCTCCCGTGCGAACCCGCCGGAGGCATCACTCGTCTGCTGTCGAGAACCGGGGTCCGGGAACCGGGATCCGGGGTTCCCTCCTGCCTTATCCCTCGTTCCTAGTCATTGCACCGGAGGAGCGAGCCTGTGCGCGAACGATTCCCCCTTGATGCGGACGTCGGTTACGACCTTGACCTCTCCGCGCCTGACGCTCCGGTACTCGGTCTCCTGCACCTTGCTGTCGAGCACCATCTGTTTGCACTGAACGCGCGCCACCTCTTTCCCCGTGACGACGGAGGTCACGATCATGACGTGGTCGCCGTCGATCATCCTGCAGGTGAACTTGTACCGGCCGGGGCTGAGCGTCGAGCTGCCGACGACCGTCGGCTCCGCGAATGTGAGCTCCGTCTTGCTGGCCGGCTCGTCCTGCGCGGCGGCGAGGGCCGCGGGAGCGAGCATCGCCAGCACGCCGAGACCGATGAGGAGTCGCTTCATAAAACCTCCATGACGGGCGAAACGCCGCGTGGGCTCCCGAAAAGCAACGGCTGTGCCACCACCCGGTAGCGAAAACCCGGCGTCTATGATTTGCGGCTTACGGTTTTCCGGCAGTTCGCGAGGGACGATCGTCAGCCTTCCGGCAGGGGAGTGCGCGATCAGGGATCGGCCCCGGCAAGATTCTGCTTCCAGCCGGTGCTACGACAGGTCAGTTCGGGAGAGCCGCTGCGCCGACGCCCGAGACCGATAGCGTCCGCACATCCTGGACGAAGCCGACGATTCGAATGCGGTCGCGACGCCAGGTCCGGTCGAGAACAACCTCGCGGACGAATTCACCTGCCGTCGCGCCCGGTTCGAGGCTGCCGATGGTTTCCAGCATCCGGACGACGGCGGAGTGGCGCAGGCGCCTGCGCGCGTTTTCTCCACGAGCCACATCGGTCACGAGACCGTCTTCGACGACGGCGATGACCGTCTGCCCACCGTTTCTGGCCATCTCCTTCGGAAGATCGCGCACGACGACGCGGACCGAGGCGTGATCACTGTCAGCCGATCGAGTCCCAGACACACGCACCATCGCCCGAGGTGTTCTCGCAGACTCCGAGAGCGCGCGCCGCACCGCGGGCCAGTCGCTTCCCACGACCTCGTAGCGGCCGTCGATGACGAGCTGCGGTGTGTAGATCCGGTCGCTGCCGAACGCCCGAGCGTAGGCGTTCTGGCGACCGGTGAATTGCGGCGACGAGAACGGATCCTTCCAG
>DATIEW010000428.1:0-23851 GCA_035455585.1 Vicinamibacterales bacterium
AACTCCCAACTGCCAACTCCCAACGCCCAAAGCGCCCAACTCCCAACGCCCAGGGGAATCGAGGCAGACGGCGTGAATGCCTTGGGAGTTGGGAATTGGAGATTGGGAGTTGACACGTAACACTTTTGTTGTCAGCGTCGCGTCGCCGCAATCCGATAGAGCTTCGTCTGCGTGCGAACGTACAGGCTGTCGGCGTCCACCGCGGGGGTGGCGAGGCTCATCTCGCCGAGGCTGTTCTTCGCCAGCTCGGTGTACTGGTCGCCCGCCGACAGCACGAACGTGTCTCCGTCCTCGCTGAGGAAGTACACGCGTCCGTCGCTCGCAAGGGGAGAACTCGAAAACGTGTGCCCGCCGCCCCCGATGCGGACCTTGTAGACCTCGGTGCCGGTCTTCGCGTCGGCCACCTGGAGGACGCCGTTGTCGTTGACGACGTACACGCGGTTGCGGTAGACGAGCGGCGAGGGGGTGTAGCCCGACATGCGGGGCTGGAACCAGGTGACGAACGAGTTCGACGTTTCGTCGCCGTTCAGCGAGACGTCGCCGCTTGCGCCAGGGCGGAGCGCGTACAACGGCCGGTTCGCCTCGCCCTGGGAACCGGAGCCGACGTAGAGCAGCCCGCCGGCGGCGACGGGACTCGGCGTGGCCTGCGTCATGCCTTTCAGGCGCCAGATCTCCCGGCCGTCGAGGTCGTAGCTGATGACGAAGCCGCGCCCGATGGTCACGATCTCCGTGCGCGCGCCGCTCTCCCAGATGAACGGCGTCGCCCACCCCGACGGAATGCGGCCCGCCAGATCCGTGCGCTTGACCGTCCAGACTTCCTTCCCGGTCTTCGCGTCGAGAGCCGCGAGGAACGACTGCCCGTCGTTGTCGTGCAGCTGGTAGACGCGCCCCTTGTAGACGATCGGCGAGGAGGCCGTACCGAAGTCCAGGTAGATCGGCTGCGGTTCCCACGAGCGCTTCCAGAGGAGCGTCCCATCGAGTGAGTAGCAGAAGATGCCGACGTTGCCGCCGAACGAGGCATAGATGCGCTCACCGTCCGTCGCCGGCGTCTCCGACGCGTAGGTGTTCTTCCGATGGCGGCCGCCGAACGGCGCCCCTCTGTGGGCTTCCTGCTGCCAGACGACCTTGCCCGTTCTGGCGTCCAGCGCGATCACGACGTAGCTGAGCTCGCCGGTCTCGCTCGTCAGCTCGATGTCGCGCGCGACCACGCGCTTGACGATCTCGGCCTCCGGCAGCCCCTGCTTCGCGAGCTCGGCGACGTAATCGTTGCCGTAGATGCCGGTCGAGGGCTGTTTGAAGGCGCCCGGGCTGACGGCGGACGTGACGAACACGCGATCACCCCAGACGATCGGGGACGACCAGCCGCGGCCGGGGAGCTCGACGACCCACGCGACGTTGTCGGTCGTGGACCACTTGTCCGGCAGCGACGACCCGTCCGCGACGCCGGCGCCGCCAGGCCCCCGGAATTGTGGCCAGCCGGGCCCCTCGTTCGACACCGGCGCCGAAGCGAGCGCGCCGACGAACAGAACGGCGACGACGTGAGTTGTGAGTCTTGAGTTATGAGTGGTCATGAGTCGAGTCGGCTGCTGACCCTAGGGAGGCCGGAAGAACAGGAGTTCAGGAGGTCAGGAGCCGGAACAGGAAAATAGGAGAACAGGAGAAGAGAGCCCGCCGCGAGCGCAACGGCGGACCGTGCCGGTCGCCCGCCGGCCGCGGCCGGCGCCACCGCCGAACGACAACGTCGGTGGTTCCTGTCCACCGCTTCTCCTGACCTCTTGATCTCCTGTTCTGAACGCTCCTGTTCTCCTGACCTCCTGTTGCCCTTCGGGTTTCTTGTCGGATTGAGCCTGATTATAGCCCGCGCGGCGTTCGTTGCTCCGCTCGCGACCCTGTGGTACAAGTGGCGTCTACTCCATGGCGCGCCGTCTTCGGCCCGGATACGCACTCCTGGTACTCCTCCTTCCCGCGTGGCTCGCCGCGGCGGTGACCGCGAAGCAGACGCAACCGCCGGCCAAGGCCGCGCCGGCTTCTGACGAAGAAGGAATCCCGATCACGAACGAGACCGTGGTCAAAGCCTGCGGAACCTGTCATCAGCCCGACGCCAAGCACCGTCTGTCACGAATCTCGTACCGCCGCACGACCCCTGAGGGCTGGCAGGAGACAGTCCGGCGCATGGCCGCGCTGAACAAGGCCCCGCTCGACCCGGACACCGCACGTCGCGTCGTCAAGTACCTCGCCGATCACCTGGGTCTTGCCCCTGAGGAAGCTGCGCCGGGCGCCTTCGAGGTCGAGCGCCGGATGATCGACTACAAGTACGAGGCCAATGCGGACACCGACCGTGTGTGCTCGAGCTGCCATTCGATGGGCCGGGTGATCCTCCAGCGCCGCACCAAGGAGGACTGGGAGCTGCTCGTCGCGATGCACCGCGGCTGGTATCCGCTCGTCGACTTTCAGGTCTTTCGACGCACGGGACCGCCAAGGCGCGAGCCGGGTCCAGACGGGCGCCCGCCCGACAACCGGCACCCGATGGACCGGGTGCTCGATCACCTGAAGTCCGCCTTGCCGCTCTCGACGCCCGAGTGGGCGGCGTGGTCCGCGACGATGCGGAGCCCCCGGCTCGAGGGCACCTGGGCGCTGAGCGGCGACGAGCCGGGCAAGGGGCGGATCTTCGGGCAGATGACAATCGTCGCAAGCCCCTCCGCGCCCGACGAATTCACGACGGAGATCCGCTACACCTACGCGCGAAGCGGCCGCGCCGTGACCCGCAGCGGCCGCGCCATCATCTATACCGGCTACCAGTGGCGCGGGCGTTCGACGGTTGGCGGCGACAACGAGACGAGCCTGCGCGAGGTCATGACCGTCGATCGCGACTGGCGCTCGATCGCCGGGCGCTGGTTCACGGGAGGCTACGACGAGATCGGACTGGACGTCCGGCTCACTCGCATCGAACGCGACACGATCGTCCTGGGCGTCGACCCCCCATCCCTCGCGCGGTCGCCGGCCATCCAGCACGTCCGCCTCTTCGGCGCGAACCTTCCCGAGTCGCTCTCGCCGGGCGATCTCGATTTCGGGCCCGGCGTCAGCGTCACCCAGGTGTCGACGGTGACGCCGGAAACGATCGCCGCCGAGGTGCAGGTCGCTTCCGACGCCACCGTCGGCAGCCGCGACGTGTTCGTGGGACGAGCGTCGACTCGGGCCGCCGTGGCTGTTTACGATCGCGTCGACTACATCAAGGTGTCGCCAGCCTGGAACATGGCGCGCGTGGGCGGTGTCGTGTTCCCGAAGATGCTCGCCCGTTTCGAAGCCGTCGCCTATCACAACGGCGCCGACGGCAAGCCCGACACCGGCGACGACGTCAATCTGGGCGTAGTGGACGCAGCGTGGTCGATCGAGGAGTACACCGCGACCTTCGACGATGACGACGCGTCGTTCGTAGGGTCGATCGATGCGAAGACCGGCCTCTTCACGCCGGCCGAGGACGGTCCGAATCCGAAGCGATCGGGCAACCGCAACAACATCGGCGACGTCTGGGTCGTGGCGGCCTATGCCAGGGACGGCAATGCGAGCCCGCTGCGGGCCCGCGCCCACCTGGTCGTCACGGTGCCGCTGTACATGCGGTGGGACTTCTTCACGCTGGAGCAGCGATGAGCCTCCTGCAGCACGGCGACTGCCACGCGTTCGAGGCGGCCGGACGGCGGTTTCTGTACCTGTCCGCGAGCGCCGCGGTCGTGGCGATGGACGAGGTCTCGACGGCCGTCCTCGAGGCCGTTGCTGCGCGGCCGCGCGTGCGCGACGAGCTGGTCTCGGACCTGGCTGATCGGCACGCGCCGGGCGCCGTCGACGAAGCCATCGCGGAGCTGACGGGCGTGCGCGCGCTCCATCGGCGCGAGGCGCCGATACCCGCGCCGCGGCGGATGCTGCCGCTGACGCCGGTGCCGCTCAGCACGATGGTGATGAACGTCACCAACCAGTGCAACCTGAGCTGCGCGTACTGCTACGAGTACAGCGAAGACCGCGTCGTCCAGACCGACTACGGGCGGCAGCCGAAGTGGATGAGCGAGGAAACCGCGCGGGCCAGCGTCGATTTCCTGCTGCGGGAGTCCGGTCCGGTCGCCCACCTGACGTTCTTCGGCGGCGAGACGCTGCTCAATTTCCGCGTGCTCCAGGCCGCCGTCGCCTACGCCGACCAACAGGCGGCGGCGCTCGGCAAGCAGATCGACTACAGCATCACCACCAACGCCACGCTCCTCGGGCCCGAGGTGATCGACTTCCTCGCGGAGCATCGATTCGGCGTGACGGTCTCGATCGACGGCCCGCCGGACGTGCAGAACCGTTTCCGCGTCTTCCACGGCGGCCGGGGAAGCTACGACGTCGTGGCGCCGAAGATCAGGGCGCTGATTCGGAAGCACCGTTCGCGGCCGATCGGCGCGCGCGTGACGCTCACGCGCGACACGCTCGACATCCGGCGCGTCTTCACGCACCTCACCGAGGACATGGGCTTCAGCGAGGTCGGGTTCGCGCCGGCGACCACCGCGCCCGAGCGCTCCTACGCGGTGGGCAGCGACGGATTCGATGCCGTCCTGGAGCAGTTCCGTGATCTGGCCGACGATTTCCGCGACGCCGCGATCGCGCACCGGCATCACGGCTTCAGCAACGTCCGCGAGACGCTCGAGGAAATCCACAAGGGCGCGAACAAGGCGTGGCCGTGCGGCGCGGGAATGGGGCTGCTCGGCGTGTCGACGAGCGGGGACGTCGCGCTCTGCCACCGCTTCGCCGGTTCGGACGATCACCGGCTGGGCGACGTGCGCGGCGGGATCGACCGCTCGGCGCAGGCCGGCTTCCTCCGCGACCATCACGTCGCCGGCAAGCCCGACTGCCTCTCGTGCTGGGCGCGGCCGCTCTGCGCGGGCGGCTGCTACCACGAGGCGCACACACGCTACGGCACGACGCAGGCAGCGAATCTGCACTACTGCGACTGGATCCGCGGCTGGACCGACACGTGCCTGCAGATCTATGGTGAGATCGCGGTACGGAATCCGGCGTTTCTGAAACAGTTCGAGGGACCAGATGAAGCACCTCAGCCCGGTTAACGAAAAGGCCAGGCGGCTCGCACGATCGCTCGACGCGCCGGAGAAGACCGGCGGCGCGCCCGATCGCGACGTCGTGGCGCTGCAGCAGCAGGGGCCTCCGCAGCAGCCGCCCGGGCCGCACGTCCCGCTCGGCTGCTCGACGGTCTTCTCTCCCGGCTGGGAGGTCGATCGCACGGGCGGCACCGCCGGCCTCTGCCAGCCCGTCGAGCGGGACCTGTTCGACTGCCACATCGGCTGCTTCTGGCCCGCACAGGTCCCCGATCAGCTGAACCACGCGCCAGACTGGACCGCCAAGTGCGCCGCCGCCCAGAAGGACTGGCGCAAGATCGATCTCGTTTTTCCGTGAGCCCCCCCTTGTCGATCCGGTCTGCCCCGACGACGGTACGGTTCGCGATTGCGGCGGGCGTCGCGCTCCTGTCAACGGCCCTGGCCGGCGCGGGATCGCAGAAGACCGCAGCGACCGGGACGATGTACCTCGGGACGTACAAGGGATCGATCGCGGTGATCGACGAGGCCACGGAAGCGCTCGTCGGCGAGATCCCCCTCAAGAACGGGATGTCCACGGAGCTGGTGCTCTCCCAGGACCGGCGCCGCTTCTACGTGATAGACAAGACGTTCGAACGCATCGAGATCGTCGACCGCGTGGCGCGGAAGACGCTCGACACCTTCACGCTGAGCGAAGGCCAGGCTCGAACGAGGATCTGGAGCCTGCAGCCCGACCCGCACGACAAATACCTGATCCTCGTGACCAAGACGGCGACGCTGCACCTCGATCGATGGGAAATCGGGCCGCCCACGCTTGTGCAGTACGACCTTGCTGCCAGGAAGATCGCCCGCACGATCCCGTGGCCGAAAGGAGAGGAGCGCGAGGGCGCCCGCGTCGTGTTCTCCCCCGACGGCAAGCTGATGTACCTGATGGGCGAGGACATCCTGATCTATGAGACCGAAGGGTTCACAGAAGTCGACCGCTGGGAGCTGTCGCGGCCGCTCGAAGCAGGCGCCGGGCGCATTCAGCTCGGCCAGATCGACCCGTTCGCCGACGAACCGGGGTACTTCACGGGCCTCTTCAACATGCAGGACCCGGTGCAGAACCGCCGGATCATGGGCGTGGGCCGGATCGACCTGGCAGGAAAGCGGATCGAATTCAACCCGATTGGCCCGTTCAGGCCTGTCTCGTTCGCGCTGGCGCCCGATCGGAAGCGGGCGTACGGGCTCAGCCAGAACATCGGCGAGTACGAGTTCTGGACCTTCGATCTCGAGAGCCGGCGCGTGCTGTCGAGAACGCCGTTCCGGGGCCGGCCCCGGATGGCGTTGCGGGTCAACAGCACGGGCGACATCCTCTACATCTACCAGGCGGGCAACACAATCGATCTCTACGACGCCGCGTCGCTGAAGCACCTCAGGACCATGACGCTCGACGGCGACATGACGACCCCGCTCATCCTCCTGCCGCCCCAGGCGCCGGCCGGAGGCCGTTAGAGGCAGGCACACCGTGAGCGGACGCGCCTTCCGCTACATCCTCCCGTACCGGCGCAGCCTGGCGCTCGTGCTCGTCATCAGCCTGCTCAGCACCGGCCTGTCGCTCTGGCTGCCCTACCTGACGAAGGCGTTCGTGGACGAGGCGATGCTGGCGCGCGACATGGGGGCGCTCCGGCGCATCGTCCTGCTCTTCATCGCGGCCGGCGCGCTCGGTTTCGTCTTCAACATCGTGAGCGGTCTGCGCTACACGCAGGTCTCCGCACGAATCCTGTTCGACATGCGCCGGGACGTGTACGAGCACCTCCAGCGGCTGTCGCCCCGCTTCTACGCGTCGACCCGCCTGGGCGACATCGTGTCGCGGATCAACAGCGACATCGGCGAGATCCAGCGCGTCGTGGCGGAGGTGGCGCTGGCCTGGGTCGGCAACGTGCTCTTTCTCGCGGGAAGCATCGGCATCCTGGTGTGGCTCGACTGGCGGCTGTTTCTCGTCGGGATGGCGACGCTGCCCGCCAGCGCGTGGGCGCTCGTGCGCTACCGGCGCCAGATGGAGCGGCGGGTCGACGACCTGCGCCGGCGAAGCGCCGACATCGGCAGCTTCCTGATCGAAACGCTGCAGGGAATGCGGACGGTCGTCACGTCGAACGCGCAGCAGCGCGAGGTCGGACGCTTCACGCGGCTGAACGATGCGTTCATCGCGACGCTGATGGGGCTGCAGCGGGTCCACTACCTGGCGGGCGGGCTGCCGGGGCTTTTGATCTCCGCCGGCGTGGCGGCCGTGTTCCTCTACGGCGGATACCGGGTCGTGGCCGGCACCATGACGCTCGGCACGCTGGCGGCGTTCATGGCGTACCAGGCGCGGATCGTCGGACCGGTCCAGGCGCTCATGGGGCTCTACAGCGCGCTCGCCACCGCGCGCGTGTCGTGGCGTCGGGTCGCCGAGCTTCTCGACACGCCGCCGGAGATTGTCGAACGGCCCGGGGCGCTGCCGCTGCCGTCGGTACGTGGACGAGTGGAGCTCGACGACGTCACGCTGTCGTACGGCCGCGGCGGTCCCGTACTCGATGGCGTGAGCTTCATCGTCGAGCCGGGAGAGGCCGTGGCGATCGTCGGCGCAAGTGGCAGCGGCAAGTCTACGATCGGCGATCTTCTGCTGCGGCTGCTCGATCCGGACGCCGGTGTCGTCCGGCTGGACGGCCACGACCTGCGGGCGGTGCGGCTCGCGGACCTGCGTCGCCACGTGCAGATCGTGGAGCAGGATCCCGTGCTCTTCCACGCATCGATCGCCGACAACGTACGCTACGTGAACCCGGAGGCGGGCGACGCGGAGGTGGACGCCGCGCTCGAGGCGGCCGGCATCTCCAGGTTCGTGGCGTCGCTGCCGGAGCGCGTCCACACGATCGTCGGAGATCGGGGGCTCGCGCTGTCGGCCGGGGAGCGCCAGCGCATCGCGCTGGCGCGCGCGTTCCTCGCCAACCCGTCGGTGCTCATCCTCGATGAACCGACCGCCGCGCTCGACCCCGTATCGGAGCAGCAGGTGATCGACGGCTACCGCCGTGTGATGCGCGGCCGGACCACCCTGGCCATCTCCCACCGCCTCGATCTCGTCCGATCCGTCGATCGCGTGGTCGTGCTCGACGCCGCTCGCGTGATTGAAACCGGTCCGCCGTCGCTGCTCGAGTCAGGCGTCGGCGCGTTCGCCGCACTGTTCAGGACGACCGGACAGGGCGCCCTCCCATCCTGATGGCCGCCTTCACGATCGCGAGCGCGTCGCTTCCGGGCCGCACCGGCCGCGGCGTGCGCATCGCGGTCGTCGACAGCGGCATCCACGCGGCACACCCGCACGTATGCGGCATCTCCGGCGGGATCGCGTTCCGCGATCACGGCGGGGTCAGCTGTGATGTCGTCGATCGGCTCGGCCACGGGACCGCCGTCGCGGCCGCGATCCGGGAAAAGGCGCCGGACGTGGAACTCATCGCGGTCAAGGTGTTCGACCGCGCGCTGGCAGCGTCGGGGCGGGCGCTCGCCGAAGCGATCCGGTGGGCCGCGTCACAGCAGGTCGCGCTCATCAACCTGAGTCTGGGAACCGCCAATCCCGAGCACGAGGCCTCGTTGACAGCCGCAGCACACGAGGCGGAGGCGCGGGGCGTGCTGATCGTGGCCGCAGCCACACAGGCGGACACCCGCTGGCTGCCGGGAGCGCTGCCACGAGTGGTCGCGGTCGATGCGGACTGGAGCCGCGACCGGCACACCTGCGAGGTGCATCAGCTGCCTGATGGCAGCCTGCGCCTTCGAGCGTCGCCCTACCCGCGCCCCATTCCGGGCGTTCCTCCCGAACGCAACCTCAAGGGGCTGAGCTTCGCCGTGGCCAACGCCACAGGCCTGCTCGCCCTGGCGATCGAAGGGGCGGCAGTACGCACGACAAACGACCTGCTGCTGCGACTGACGGAGGTTCACTGCTGACGGCGGTCACTCACGGGTGCTCAACTCACGCACGTTCGGGGATCTCACCTAAACGCGATCTGCGGTCGGGCACCTTGGGAGCTGGGCGTTGGCACTTTGGGAGTTGGAATGAGCTTGACTCGCGCGGACGATGGGTCCATGCTGGGCGCAAGTCCGCCTCGTGAGAGGAGAGTGCTGTGGAGAATCCACCGGGCTGAGAAGGGTCTGACGGGGTTCTGCCGAGCGCGCGCCGCGCGGCCTCCGAATGCTCATTCGGGCACGCCGACCCAACCAAACTGCCGGCAGAACCCCGCGCAGCCTGATCGGCTGCCTCCTGACACGCTCGTCGAGACTACGAAGTCCCGTCATCATCGAGCGGCGACCTCCACCGACATTCATTCGGCGCGCAGTGCCTCGGCAGGATCCACTCCGGCCGCGCGTCGCGCCGGCAGCAGGCACGCCAGCAGCGCGACCGCCAGCAGGACGATTGGCGCAGCGAGGAACGCAGGCGCATCCAGCGGCGTCACGCCGAAAAGCAGCCCTTCCATCAGTCGCGTCAGGAGAGCCGCCGCACCGAGACCCAGCACGAGGCCGGCCACCGTGACCGCGAGCCCTTCACGCAGCACAAGAGCCAGTAGCCTCCCGCGCGACGCGCCCAGCGCCGCGCGCACCCCCATCTCGCGCCGTCTCTGCAGAACCTGGTACGAGAGCACGCCATACAGTCCCGTCGCAGCCAGCGCCAGCGCCGCGATGGCGAACAGAGCCAGAACGGCTGCAGAAAATCGCGGCTGACCCATCGACTCCGACATCCTGGTGGCAAGAGGCGCTACATCGTCTACGGCGGCGGAGGGATCGACATCACGTACGATGGAACGGAGGACCGGCACGACCGCAAGCGGATCGCCCGCGGTTCGGACGACGAGCGAGAGCTGTGACGTGAACCGGTGGTTGCCGCGCGGAAGAACGTAGATCTCGCTCTGCGGCTCGCTGTCGAGCCCATCCTTCAGGACGTTGCCGACGACACCGACGATCTCCCGCGGCGGGGCCTCGCCGCCTCCCGGAAACTGACGGCCGACGACCGGACGCCCATCGTTCAGGTAGGCGCGGGCGAATTCCTCGTTGACCAGCATCGGCATCGCGCCGGCGGAGAAATCGGCCGGCTCGAACAGCCTGCCCTCGACGAGGCGCAGCGACAACGCCTCGGCGTAGCCTGGCGTTACGACGTAGTTGAGCGCCCGTGCCATGAGCGGCTGACCGTCCGCACCCGTGCCAGGAATGCTGAAGCTCGAGACGGCGGTCGCGCGGACGAACGGCGCCATATTGGACGCGCCGGCGGACGTTACACCAGGCGCCGAACGGAGCCGCGCGAGGAGGCTGTCGATCACCGCCAGCGTGGCCGCGGCCGGCCGCTCTCCGGCGGAAAAATAGAGCCGCGCGAGCAGGACGTTGTTCGCATCGTAGCCGGGGTTGACGCCGGCCAGCCGGCCGAAGCTCCGGATCAGCAGTCCGGAGCCTACGAGCAGCAGGACGCAGAGCGCGGCCTCGACGAGCAGCAGCCCTGCGCCAAGCCGCCTGGTCCGCGTGCCGGGAGACACGCCGGATCGCAGCAGCCCCGCGAGGTCCGCGGTCGAGGCGCGCAGCCCGGGGAGAACGCCGGAAAGCAGGCCGGCCAGAACCGACGCGGCGCAGCCGAACATCAGCGTGGTGCCGTCCATGTGGATGTCGGCGATTCGCGGAAAGTCTGCCGGCGCCAGAGCGGGCAGTACGCGGATCAGCAGCCACGCGAGCAGGACGCCGAGGGCACCTCCCGCCACGGCGAGCACGAGAGTCTCGGTCACGAGCTGCACGGCGAGGCGTCGTCGTCCTGCTCCGATTGCGCTGCGGACCGCCAGTTCCCGCTGCCGCGCGACACCGCGCGAGAGCAGGAGGTTTGCCACGTTGGCGCACGCGATCAGCAGGACGAAGCCGACACCGACGGCCAGCAGCAGCAGCGCGGGCCTGACGCGCGAGGTCATGTCGTCGATGAGCCGGCTGGTGCGAACCTCCACCGGCCCGCCCTTTCCGAAGATGAGGTCCGCAATCATGCCCCGCGGGCCGGCGCCTCGGGCGGCCGACGTTCCCTCAGCGGCCGCCTGCTCGGCCGTTGCGCCCGGCCGCAGCCGCGCAATCGCTCCGAAGATGTCGATCTGCTGCTGCGCGGGATCGGTGGACACGCGCGGCACGCGGTACGGAAGCCACATCCTTACTTCGCGGTCCGGGAAGTAGAAGCCGGGCGGCGCCACGCCGACGACCGTGATGCTCCTGCCGTCGAGCGTCAGCGCCCGTCCGACTGCCGCCGGGTCGGCGGCGAACCGCTCGTGCCAGAAGCCGTACGACAGCACCGCGATCTGCGACGCGCCTTCAGCGGCGTCATCGTCGACGAGCAGCCGGCCCGCGGCCGGCACGGCGCCCGTCATCGTGAAGAGCGCCGGCGACACTTCGGCTGCGGCGACCCGGACCGGCTCACCCGTCCCGCCGAGCGTGAACCCGCTTCGCTTGAACGCCGCCAGGTGGTCGATGGTGCGGCGCGCCTCGAGCCATTGATGGAAGGTGCGATTGCTGAGCAGCGGCGCCCGCACGACGGCAGCCCCGCCAGGGTGCTCTTCCCACACGCGGATCATCCGCTCGGCATTCCCGTACGGAAGCGGGCGCAGCAGGACACCGTACACGATCGAGAAGATCGCGGTGTTGGCGCCGATGCCGAGAGCAAGGGTGATGAGCGCGGCGGTCGTGAACCCCTTGTATCGGGCCATCAGCCGGACCGCGTGGCGGACGTCCTGTGCGGTGCGTTCGATCATGGCGTGAACTCAAAGCTTGTGAAGAAACCGCTAGCTACACCCGCGGTCAGCGGGTCCGCGACGAAGCACATCGGACCGTGTCGCGATGCGGTCAGCGCGCTGCGTCAGTTCCGAAAAATGCGCGGCAGGCGGTCCGATCCGCGGAGGCGCGGATTCGCCAGGGTCGCAGGGATCACCCGGCCGCCCAACCGATTGGGCGCCGACCTGCGGAGCATCCGAGCCGGAGCGGCCATCGTCAGGCGGGCGCCGAAGCGCATTTTTCCGCGCGTAGGCCTCGCAGGCGCCATCGGGCCGATGCGCTTCGACGCCTGCCCGCTGACCGCCTGTCGCGCGCCACTTCGTCACACGCCCCCAGAACTCAAGACTCACAACTCATGACTTCACCAGACCTAGTGCCGGTGGCCATCCGGCATCCCGAGGCGGTCTACGGTCTCGCGCTCGAAGTCGAACTCGATCAGGACCGCCGCCTCGGACCCTTCGACCCACCCGTCGTGCCCGGGCTCGATCACAATGACCTGCGGCGCGGCGAACTCGCGCACGCACCCATCCGGATACTCGATGTGCACCCGGCCCCGCGCGAGGAACCCCACATGCGCGTGCATGCAGTGATCGGTGCCGACGATGGGCTTCATGTGGGTGGACCACCGGAATCCCGCCGGGTACACCACGCGCTTGACGCGCGCGGAACCCGTGCGAACGATGTCCATGAGAACGCCGGCCACCTCGATGCGATCGGCGCCCGGCATCGGCGCCAGCAGTGTATCGATTGCAGCCATCAGCTCCTCCTGACTCGCCTGGCAGATCGCTGAAACCCTGCTCAGTCAAGTCCTCAATGCCCAACTCCCACTGTCGGAAGGTCATGGCTGCACGTCTGAGAGTGCCTTGGGAGTTGGAAGTTGGCCGTTGGGCGTTGACGGTTCTTCAAGGGGACAATGCTACCGCTTTCGTCCCACTGCGAACAGGCTGGCGGCCGATCGCACGTACATCACGCCCCCGGACAGCGCCGGCGTCGCCATGATCAGTTCGCCCATGCTGTTGGTCGCGACGTGCCTGAACTCGCGGCCGGCCGCCACGACGACCATCTCGCCATCCTCCCCCGACAGATAGATCTTCCCGTCGGCCGCCACGGGTGACGCGCTGAATCCGCTCCCGAGATGCGGCAGCCGCTCGCGGTAGACCTCGTCGCCCGTCTTCAGATCGTAGGCGTCGAAGACCCCGTTGTTCGCGAGCACGTAGAGCAGTCCGCCGTAGACGAGCGGCGTCGGCATGTACGATCCGCGGCCCGTCCGGCTCCAGGCAACGTGTTCGCTCTTCGTTTCGCTCTCGGGCAGCGTCACGTCGCCGCGCGCGCCGGGCCGCACGACGAAGATCGGGCGCTCCGGCCCCCGGCCGCTGGCGACCACGATCAGGTCGTCGGCGGCAAACGGCGTCGGCGCCGTGATCTTCGAGCTGCGCCCCAGACGCCACAGTTCCCGCCCGGTCCGCGGATCGTACGCTCGAATGAAGTTCGACGCGTTCGTCACGAGCTGCGGGCCGGCGGAGGTCGTCACGACGGTAGGCGTCCCCCACGACGGCAGCTCGTCGCGATCCGTCTTCCACACCGTCCGCCCGGTGGCCGCGTCGAGCGCGAGGAGAAACGAATCGGCCTGCGTGTCGCACTGGAGGATCACGAGGTCGTTCCAGATGATCGGCGAGCTGGCCGGCCCCCACTCGAACGTCGGAATGTCGTATGCGCCGAGGTTGAGATGTCCGAGATCGACCTTCCAGCGGAAGCTGCCGTCGACGTCGTACGCGTGCACTCCCTGGGATCCGAACCAGGCCACGACGATGCGGCCGTCGGTGGCGGGGCTGGAGCTGGCGTAGGTGGATTTGATGTGGCGCTTCTCGGCCGGCTCTCCCTCGTGTGCGACCCGTTCCCAATTCAGTTTGCCGGTGCGCTTGTCGTACGCGTAGATCGTCCACCGGTGGCGCGAGCGATCCTCCGACGCGTCGCCGTCGCCGTAGAGGCCGGGACGGAACGTCGCATCCGGGCGGCTGCTGACCGCCGTCGTCACGAACACGCGATCGCCCCACACGACGGGGCTCGAATGGCCGAGGCCCGGAACCTTCACGCGCCAGAGGATGTTCTCGCCGCTTCCGTTCCAGGTGTCGGGAAGGTGCTGCGCCTCGGCAATGCCGGATGCTGCCGTACCCCGGAACGACGGCCAGCTTCCCTCGGCGCTGCCCGGCGCCGCGAGCGGTGGCAGTTTGGCAGCCGCGGATCGCACGATGCGGCGCTCCGGGATCGGCTCGGCTTCCCCCTCCGGCCGCCAGGTGCTCCGGTCGAGGATCATGCGCCGCGGACGGCAGTCGTCGGAGATCGCCCGGAACGCCACGCGCGTCCCCTCGAGCCGGAACTCGTAGCGTCCGGGTCCGTCGCAGCCGGCGGGCGCCTTCGTCTGGATCAGCTCGATCTGCGTCCCCTCTACCTTCCACGTCCCGACGAGCCCCGGCCATCCCTGTCCCTTGATCGCAAACGTCCCATCGCCGCCGAACTGCCCTGTGAACTGACCGAACGCCAGCGGACCTGAGGGAAGTTTCGGAGGCTGCGACCCGGCCGGCCCGGCGGCCACGGCTGCCAGGACACACAGCGACCCGGTGCCAGCCGCGTAATTACCCGAACGGAAGCCGCGGGTTATCACCATCCCCCTCCTCGAAGACAGGCCGCATGTGTCGAGGTGACAGCGGCATGCGATTCCACGGGTCACGGCACGGCCGATCCCCAGACCCCGAGATTCTACACTTCGCGTCCGCTGATTCTCTTCTTCCTTTTTCCTTCTTCCTTTTTCCTTCTTCACTTGTCCCTTGTCTCTTGTCGCCATCGCAGTGGCGTAGAATGACGAGATGTGCCGTAACATCCGCACGCTGTTCAACTTCGATCCTCCAGCCACGGACGAGGAAATCCGTGCCGCGTCGATACAGTTCGTCCGGAAGCTATCGGGCTTCACGAGGCCGTCGCAGGCCAATCAGGCCGTGTTCGACCGCGCGGTCGAGGAGGTAGCCGGCGTGGCCCGGCGTCTCGTCGATTCGCTCGTGACGTCGGCTCCGCCGCGCGACCGCGAGGAGTGGGCGGCACGGGCGAAGGCCCGATCCGCGGAGCGTTTCGCCCGAGGATAGACCAGCGGACTCGGGACGCCGGGCTCAGCTCCCGCCGACTTTGCGCGGTGTTCGCATGCGGGGGACGAAGCCACGGGCGGTCGCCGTCTTCCAGGGCTGGTGCGTCTGCGGCTTCGGCGCCCGGGCGGGCTTAGAGGCGGGGGCGTCGGCCGAAGCTGCCGGAGCGACAGCGGCGGCCTTGGCCCGCGCGGCAGCCTCCTTTGCGTGGTCCTTGTCGAGACAACAGTGCTTGTACTTGCGGCCCGAGCCGCAATGACAGGGTTCGTTGCGCCCCGGCCGTGCAGGTGTCTGGGGACTCATTGAAACAGTGTAACTCCACCGGCATAATCACGGTGACCGGCCGCAAGGCATGCTGCCTGTCACGTTGTCTACCGGAGAATCCCATGAACATCCGTCTGAATCGGCTCGTCGCCACCGCATGCGCGCTGGTCATCGCGTCGGCAGCGCTCGTCGCGCAGTCTCTTCAGTATCCCGTCACGCGCAAGGTCGACCACGTCGACACCTACCACGGGGTCAAGGTGCCCGATCCGTACCGCTGGCTCGAGGACGACAACTCCGAGGAGACCGCGGCCTGGGTCCAGGCGCAGAACAAGGTCACGTTCGGGTACCTGGAGAAGATCCCGTTCCGCCAGGCACTGCACGAGCGGATCCAGAGTGTGAACAACTACGAGAAATACTCCGCGCCGTCGCGCAAGGGCCCGTACTACTTCTTCCGGAGGAACGCCGGGCTGCAGAACCAGAGCGTGCTCTACATCCAGAAGGGACTGGAGGGGCCGTCCGATGTCCTGCTCGATCCCAACGCCTGGTCGGAGGAAGGAACCGTCCGCCTGGGGGCGTTCGTACCCTCGAAGGACGCGAAGTACGCCGTGTACGGCGTGTCGCGCAGCGGGTCCGACTGGCAGGAATACAAGGTGATGGAGCTCTCGACGAAGAAGACGCTGGACGACGCGATTCAATGGGTCAAGGTATCGGGCGTCGCCTGGCACGGCAACGGCTTCTACTACAGCAGGTATCCCGCGCCCGGGAAGGGCGAGGAGCTGGACTCGGTCAACGAGAACCACGAGGTGTACTACCACCGCGTCGGGACGCCGCAGGCGAGCGACGAGCTCGTGTACCAGGATCGAGCCAACCCGCAGCGATTCCACACCCTGCAGACGACCGAGGATGAACGCTTCGCGATCCTGACCATCTCCGACCGCGGCAAGGGCAAGGACGGCAACTCCCTGTTCATCCGGGACCTCACCAGGGGCGACAAGGCGTTCCGGCCGGTGATCGCCGAGATCGGGGACAGCTCCTTCGGCGTCATCGACAACGTCGGCGACAAGCTCCTCGTCTTCACCAACGACGGGGCGCAGAACTCGCGCGTCGTCGTGATCGATCCGGCACAGCCCGCGAAGGCCAACTGGAAGGACGTGCTGCCCGAGAAACCTGAACCGCTTCAGAGCGCGTCCACGGCGGGCGGCAAGCTGTTCGCGACGTACCTGAAGGACGTGACGACCCGCGCGTACGTCTACGGCATCGACGGAAAGCTCGAGAACGAGATCGCGCTGCCCGGTCCGGGCATCGCCGGCGGCTTCGGCGGCGAGCGCGACGCGACGTTCGTGTTCTACACGTTCAACTCGCTCAACGTGCCGCCGACGATCTTCCGCTACGACATCGCGAGCCGCAAGAGCACGACGTTCCGCGAGCCGAAGGTACCCGGCTACGATCCCGCGGCGTTCGAGACGAAGCAGGTGTTCTATCCGAGCAAGGACGGCACGAAGATCCCGATGTTCCTCGTGCACAGGAAGGGTCTGAAGCTGGACGGGAGCAACCCGACGCTGCTCTACGGGTACGGCGGGTTCAACATCGTGCAGTCCCCATCGTTCAGCGCCGCCAGGCTGCTGCTCCTCGAGCAGGGGTTCGTCTACGCCTCGGCGAACATCCGCGGCGGCGGCGAGTACGGCGAGGCGTGGCACAAGGCCGGCATGAAGCTGAACAAGCAGAACGTCTTCGACGACTTCATCGCGGCCGCCGAGTGGCTGATCGCCAACAAGTACACGTCGACGCCGAAACTGGCGATCCAGGGCGGGTCGAACGGCGGCCTGCTCGTCGGCGCCGTCATGAACCAGCGGCCCGACCTCTTCGGCGTCGCCATCCCGCAGGTCGGCGTGATGGACATGCTGAGGTTCCACAAGTTCACCATCGGCTGGAACTGGATCGCGGACTACGGATCGGCAGACAACCCCGGGGAGTTCAAGGCGCTCCATGGCTACTCGCCGCTCCACAACATCAGGAAGGGCGCGAAGTACCCGCCGACGCTCATCACCACCGCCGACCACGACGATCGCGTCGTCCCGGCGCACTCGTTCAAGTACGCGGCGACGCTCCAGGAACTGGCGGCGCCCGGCACGCCGCTGCTGATCCGCATCGAGACCAAGTCCGGACACGGCGCGAGCAGTCTGACCAAGCAGCTGGAGACGACGGCGGACATCTACGCCTTCATCATGCGCAACATGGGCATCACGCCGCGAATGGGAAGCTGAGGAGAAGGAAGAAGGAAGAAGGAAAAAGAAGGGCACGAAGGGCCCGGAGGGCGAGGAAAGACGGCGTTTCCCGTTGGACCAGATTCCGCTGTTCGTCGTGGCGGCGTACGCAGTCGGCGTCACGGTCGTCGGAGCGTGGTTCGCGCGCCGCACGACGACCGGGCGGCAGTGGACTGTCGCGGGCGGCGGACTCGGGGCCGGGATGCTGGCCGTCGGCCTCGCCGGCACGCGCATCGGAGGCGCCGGCACGTACGGTGTCGCCGGCAACGTCATCACGGGCGGCGTCTGGAACCTCTGGTGGTACGGCGCCGCGACCTTCGCGGCGCTCGCCACCGTCGGCCTCTTCTTCGCGCATCCCTATCGCCGCCTCCGGCTGCAGACCGTCGGCGAGATTTTCTGGCTGCGCTTCGGCTCGCGACGCGGCCAGGTGGTCACGAGCCTCTCGGTCCAGACGCTGTACCTGGCCGTCAACGTCATCGAACCGTACGTGATCGGCGCGATCCTGCGATCGCTCACTGGGATCTCCATGGCGTGGGGCGTTACGATCGGCGCCGTGGTCCTCGTGAGCTACACGGCGCTCGGCGGCCTGTGGGGGGCCGCGGCCACCAACCTGATTCACTCGATCGTCATCATCGCGGGCTTTCTGATCGTCGCGGTGCTGGGCGTCCGGCATCTCGGCGGCTGGAACGCGATGTCGCAGGCGATTGACGATCGGCTGCTCGCGGCGGGGACGGACGCGGCGTCGTGGTGGAGCCCGACGGGCGCGGGATGGATGCCCATCGCCGGCATGATCTTCGCCGCCGCGATTCACACTCCCGCGGCATCGATTTACGCGAACTTCTCGACCGCGGCGCGCTCGTCCCGGCTCCTGATTCCCGGGTTCCTGCTCGGCGGGCTGCTGGCCGGCTGCATGCCGCTGCTGGCCGGTCTCATCGGCATGCAGGCGCTGGCGCGATTCGGGTCTGACGGCGGGCTGAGCGGCTACTCCAACATCACGGCGCTGGCCGTCGAGATCAATCCCTGGCTTGGCGGTCTGGCGCTCGCTGCCGTTCTCGCGGCGGTCATCTCGTCGGGCGGCCCGGTACTGCTGTCGAGCGCCACGATGTTCGTCAGAGACTGGCTGCCCGCGTCACGCCACTGGCAGCCCGACCGGAAGCTGCGGGCCTACCGGATTACGACCGTCGTCTACGGCACGCTCTCGGCCGCGCTCGCCTGGATCGCCGCGCGGGAGGGCCTGTCCCTCCTGAACCTGCTGCTCGTCGGCTACGCGATGGTCGTGCCGCCTGGCATTGCCATCGCGTTCCTCCTCTACTGGCCCCGTACGACGGAAGCCGGAGCGTTCTGGGGAACGGCCAGCGGCTACGTGGCGGGAGTCGCCTGGTATCTCCTCTTCTACCAGTCGACCGGGATCGATCCGTCGCACCTCACGACCGTCGTTCCGCTCCTCGTGATCCCCCTCCTCTCGCTCCTGACGCGCGATGAGCCGGTGCTGCTCGAGCGCTTCCACGTGCTGCTGGCAGGCGGCGAGCACCCGGACGCTCCCTCGCGGGGATAGAGAGATGTCCGGCGCCTACCAGGGCTCGGCGATCGAATACGACGCGTTCGCCATGCCGACCGCATGGCTGCGGCTGCGCGATGGCGTAGAGCTGGCCACCGACGTGCACCTTCCGGCGCGCGGCGGCGCGCCCGCGGAGGGACCGTTTCCTGCCCTGCTCGAACGCACGCCCTATCACCGCAGGCGCCCGTTCCTTCTCCGCACGGCCCGGTACTTCGCCAGCCGCGGCTACGCCGTCGTGCTCCAGGACGTGAGGGGCCGGTACGACTCGACCGGCGACTGGAACTTCCTCGCCCCCGAAGAGCAGGAGGATGGCTGCGAGACGATCGCCTGGGTGGCGTCGCAGGCCTGGTGCGACGGGAAGGTCGGCACCATGGGCCTCTCGTTCTCGACGGCGAATCAGCAGGCGCTCGCCGTCGGCAGGCCGCCGGCCCTGCGCACGCAGTTCCTCCTGGACGGCGGCTACAGCTACTACCATCGCACCGCGCGCCAGGGCGGCGCGTTCGAGCTCGGTGTGATGCTGCCGTACGCGTATCGCACGGCGCGCGAGGGGCACGAGCTGGCGCGCGACCGGGAGGCCCGGCGCCGATTCGAAGCGGAGTTCGAGAATCACGCGGCGTGGATGGCGGCACTGCCGTTTCGAGCCGGCGCGTCGCCCCTCCGCCACGCGCCGACGTACGAGCGATGGTTCATCGAGCTGCAGGATCGCGGCGACTACGACGAGTTCTGGAAGCATCCCGGATTGAACACCGCCGAGCACATCGACGGGTATCCCGACATCCCGATCGCGCTCGAGGCGTCCTGGTACGGCCATCACGTGTGGGCGACGACCACGAAGTTCATGGAGTTCCGCGCGCGCCACCGCAATCCGACATGGATGCTCCTCGGCCCGTGGCTCCACGGGTACGACGACTTCGCGCGCACCTGGGCAGGGGACGTGGACTTCGGCGGCGGCGCGGCCATCGACATCAACGACATCCGCCTGCGCTGGTTCGATCGCTTCCTCAAAGGGCTGAACACCGGCATCGAGGAGGGGCCTCCGGTGCGCATCTTCGTGATGGGCGGCGGAACGGGACGCCGCACGCTCGACGGCCGGCTGGATCACGGCGGCACCTGGCGCGACGAGCACGAATGGCCACTGGCGCGGACCGAGTGGCGCCGCTGGTACCTTCATCCCGGCGGGATCCTGCGCGATGCCCCGCCTCCGGCGGATGCGCCGCCGAGCCTCTACGCGTCCGATCCGTCCGATCCTGTGCCGACCGTGGGCGGAGGCGCGCAGGCGTCCCTGCTCGAAGGCTTCATCCAGGGCGGCGGCTTCGATCAGCGCGGCCGCAAGGATCTCTGGGCGTGCCGCGACACGCAACCGCTCTCGGACCGGCCCGACGTGTTGACGTTTCAGACTCCGCCCCTCGTCGAGAGCGTGGAGATCACGGGCCCCATCTTCGTCCGGCTGTGGATCTCGTCGTCGGCGGTCGACACCGACTTCACCGCGAAGCTCGTCGACGTGTATCCGCCATCGGAGGATCATCCCCACGGGTACGCCTTGAATCTGACCGACGGCATCATCCGGACCCGGTATCGCGCCTGCGGCGCGCTGGACTCCTCGGCGGTTCCGGAGCTGATGACGCCAGACGAGGTGTACGAGGTCGCGATCGAGCCGCAGGCTACGAGCAACCTGTTCCAGCCAGGCCACCGGATCCGCCTCGACATCTCCAGCAGCAACTTCCCTCACTTCGACGTCAATCCGAACACCGGCGCGGGATCCTCCAGCGATCGGTCGCCGGTCGTCGCCCACCAGACCGTGTATCACGACGCCGGCCGTCCGTCCCACGTCGTTCTGCCGCATGTGAAACACTGCGCCGCGTAATCGTTCTTCCTTCTTCCATGTCGTGCTTCGTGTCGTGCGAAGTTTGCCGTTTCGATTGGTTTTGCTCCATCAACGAGCGCGCGGGGCCGGGGACATTCGTCGGCAAGTCCCGGTCTGGGCGTCGATGAAGTGACTGAGGTCCGTGACACAGGTCATGGGTATTCTCAGTGACTCAATCGTCCATGCGTCGTCTTTCGGTTCTCGTATTTCGTATTCCGGTGGTGTCCGCCCAACGCTTCGGTTCGGCGGCGGGCCGCGCAGCGGGCCGTCCGCTGCAATCGGTTGTCATGCGACCGTCACTGCCGGTGCTCAGGCTGCGTTGCCGTGCCCTCCACTGCGACGGCCTGAGCCAAAGCATCGAGTGCCGTCTGCAGACGCTCATCGCTGACCCATCGACCTCGGACCATGACTCCGACACGGCTCTCCGCGTTGGCTACGCTCTCCAGCGGATTGGCCTTGACCAGAATCAGGTCGGCGCGCTGCCCCGGCTTTACCATTCCGAAATCATCGCTCTTCCGCAGCATGGCCGCAGGTTCGACCGTCGCTGCCCGGAGGGCTTCGTAGGGAGTGAAGCCGACATCGACGAGATTTCGAACCTCTTCCTGAAGCGAGAAGCCGGGAACGATGAAAGGCAGGCCCGGATGCGTATCGGTTCCGGCCAGCATCCGTGCGTCGGCCCGATGGAGCTCTTCCGCGACCCGTAACTCGATCGCCAGGGCATGCCTGTGAGCCGCTTCGTCCTCCGAAAGTATGGACGCGACCATGGTCTCCCACGCCGCCCGGCGATCCCCCGGGACGTACCTGTTATAGGGCTCTCGCTGGAGGGTCTCGAAGGCTTGCGCACGTATATGCATCCTCCGAGACGCCAGCAGGGTTGGGCAGAACCAGGCGCCTGAGGCGGCCGCCTCGGCCGCCAGTGGCCCAATGCGATCGTTCGACACGGCGCGATGCGGACCGAGCCAGATAGTCTCCAGAGAACTCTTCATGTCGCGCCTCCACTCCCAGGCCTCGATGATGCCGGAGTGGAGTGGGGATTCCTCTGGAACGAGGTCGTACACAGCGTCGAGCGTGTGCTCGAATGAGCGCTGGCCCATGCCAAGCGCGCGTCGGTAGCCAACGCGCGTTGGCACATGACCGTATACCGGAAAGTCATACTTCTCCGAGGCGGCCAGAATGGCCTCGTACACCTCCGGTCGAAGATTCGTCAGGATCTTCATCCCGTCATACCCGGCATCCCTCTGCGCCAGCAGTTCTCGCTCCGCCGCTGCGGCGCTAGTCACGATCATGCTTCCCCTCGCAAAGGGAGGATCGCCGTCCGTGATCGGCCCTGTCGAGTAAATTGTCGGGCCCAGCAAGTCCCCAGCTTCTATCTGCGCTCGCCACTGGAGATGCTGAGGGCCACCCGACATGTTGCGGACCGTCGTCACGCCGTTTGCGACGAAGAGAAGCAGCGCGCGCTCTTCCCTTTCGAGATGTACGTGCATGTCCGCCAGGCCCGGCATGAGGTACTTGCCAGTTCCATCGATGACCTTGGCGCCAGCGGGAACGCTCACCTCGACGACGGGACCAACTTCAACGATCCGACCAGCGGTGACGACCACGGTATAATTCCGAAGAACGACCTCACGATCCATTGGAACAACGTTGACGTTCGCGAACGCCGTCGTCCCGGCGTCACGGCCAGATTCGAAGCTCTTCTGGCATCCGGCCGAGCACAGTGCGAAAAACGACAGGAGCAAAGGCAGTGTGATGGGTCTCATGAGGGTCCAGCCTCTCGCGGTCGCATAACGACCAAGCTCAGCCGCGCCGCTTCCGCGGCGTCGGCTAGAGCGCCTGGTTGGGCGGCGCAACGGCACCTTAGGATCGCTCGGCATCACGCCGAGAAAGTCAGCTTGGTACCGACCATATTGAGCAAGAACTCGCGGCTCATCTCCTTTTCGATGTGCATCGCGGCATTCCTGCCGGTGCAGTGCGTGGGTACTACGTACCGCGGACCAATGTCTTTCAGGGCATCGGTGGTAGGTCTGATGATGGAGGCATACTCGGGGCCGGTGAGATGAAAGCCACCCATCACGACAAATACTTTCCCGACGCCCGTTACCTCCCGCGCGTATCGGACGATGTTGATGATCCCGGAGTGCGCGCACCCGGCCAGAATGACTAACCCATGTTCTTTCACGTTCGCCACGATCGCTGTGTCATCCTCAATGGGATCGTGCTTCGCTTCCCCGTTCTCTTCGTAGTAGGCGTTTGGCATGCCCCGCTCGAAGTCCGAGGTCCTCCGTATCTCCCCCAGAAAGAGAAGAAGTCCCTCCAGAAGCAGATAGGGTTCTTTCTTCTCCACCACGGTAACCCCTATGTCCCGCACGTTCTCGCGAACGAAGGCTGGCAAATCGACCCTCCTTTGCTCCGTCGGGCTCACTATGAGCTCTATGTGCCGAGAATGTCGGAAGGCCGCCGGATGCAGAACGAGTTCGATACCTTTCCTGCCCACTCGCTCCACCAGCTTCCCGAGCCCTCCGAAATGATCAATATGGCCGTGCGAGAGCACGAGGGCCTCGACGTCTCGCAAGTTCACGTCTAACGTGTCGACGTTGAAAGCCGTTCCGCTCTCGGACCATCCGAAATCGAAGAGAACCTGATGGGACTCCGCTCCCTTGAAAAGGGTAATCAGGGCGGAAAAACCATGCTCGGCGAGGACGCTGCTTCTCAACTTCGACCCTTTCACAGGCAAGGCTCTTCTTAGAACGGCCGTGCTGTCCCCGACGGCGAGGTCGATATAGTTATCCTGCAGCGTCAAGATCTCCAATCTGTCTGTTTCATTGATAGAAATGGTCATTGCGCTCTCTCATTCCGTTTGGTGGTTCAAGTTCAGGAGTAAAGAAGTGCCGCCCAACGCCGGC
>DATIEW010000429.1:0-6465 GCA_035455585.1 Vicinamibacterales bacterium
GGCGTGCGCCATTTCTACGTCAGCAACCTGCCAATCGGCCGCGCCGCCGCGACGCTTCGGGAAATCGTCTCGCGCGTTGCGTAGGTTGGCTTTTCGGGAGCATCATCTTGCGGGCTCGGCGCCTGCGGCCGCCTGGCTCCCGGCGAAGAGCGTGCCCATCGACGCGAGCGCGCCGGCGAGCTCCTTCCGATCCCTGGCGAAGCAGAAGCGGATGTGCCCCTCGCCGTTCGGTCCGAAGTCCACGCCCGGAACGCATCCGATACGGCCGCGCGAGATCAGGTATTCGGCCATGGTCCAGCAGATCGTGTCCGAGCCGGTCGGACGGCCGGCATGCCATGAGGGATCGATGCGGAGGAAGGCGTAGAACGCGCCCGCGGGAGGCTCGCCGCTGAGCACGCCGGCGGCGTGCGTGCGGATGCCGTCGTAGAAGAGGTCGCGCCGGGCCTGCAGCTCCGCCCGGAACGCAGAGACCGTATCCTGGGACCCTTCGAGCGCGCCGATCCCGCCGTACTGCACGACCGACGCGATGTTGCTGGCCGTGTAGAACAGCACCTTCTTCATCCGCTCGCGCAGCTTCGGATCGCACGCGGCGAAGTAGCCGAGCCGCAGACCCGTCATCGCATACGACTTGCTGAACGTGTAGAAGGGGAGCGTCCGCTCGTACATTCCCGGAAGCGAAGCGGGGCTGACGTGCCCCGCCCCTTCGTACACGACATCCTCGTACGCCTCGTCCGAGAGCAGCCAGAGGCCGCGATCCTGCACCATCCGCGCGATGCGCTCGAGGTCGGCGCGCGTCAGCACGCCGCCGGTGGGATTGTGCGGCGAGTTGATGTAGATCGCGCGCGTCCTGGGCGTGATCTTCGACTCCAGCTCGTCGAGGTCGTACCGCCAGCCGAGGCGCTCGCGCAGCGGGCACCGGACGGCCACGCCGCGGGCCGACGCGATATTGCCGGCGCACGGCGGCCACTCGGGATCGGGAATGATGACCTCGTCGCCCGGCTCCAGGAGGGCCTGGCAGATGATGTACAGCGCGTGGATGCCGCCGGTGGTCACCATGACCTCGTCCGGACCGCCCACCGGCGTTCCGTTCACGCGCCGGATCTTCTCGGCCAGCAGCTCCAGCAGCCGGGGCACACCCGTCGTCTGGACGTAGTGGCTGCGGTTGTCGTCGATCGCCTGGTGCATCGCCCGTTTGACGGAGTCCGGCGCGTCGAAGCTGACGTCCCCCTGATCGAGCCGGAAGGGGTCCTTGACGCTGTACATCATGTCGCGGATGCGGATGATGCCGGAGAAGGGAACGGAGTCGAGATAGGTGGCCATGAGAAGTTCACTCACTAAGTGGTCACGACTGAGGTTCCTTCATTTGACATGACGGCCGCCGTCGACGCGAATGGTTTCGCCCGTCACGAAATCCGATTCGAGCAGGAACATGACCGTGGCCGCAATCTCCTGCTCGCCGCCCCACGTGCCCAGCGGGGTCGCGGCTTCCACAGCCTTCAATCCCTCCTCGTCCATGCCTTCGGGCGCGAGGATCGGGCCGGGCGCGATCGCGTTGACCAGGATCTCGGGCGCCAGCTCGAGGGCCAGCGCTTCGGTGAGGCCGATGACCGCGCGCTTGGCGACGTAATACGGCAGGTAGCCCGTATATCGCGGCCGCCCGCTCGCTGCGACCCAGTCGGCGAAATTGACGATGCGTCCGCCCCCGGCGGAGCGCATGTAGGGAACGGCTGCCCGCGCGCACAGGAAGGCAGCCTTGAGGTCGACGTCGACGACGGCATCCCAGCGCGCTTCGTCGGTCTGATCGAACGGCGCGGACGAATACACCGACGCCATGTTGACCAGCACGTCGAGCCGTCCCAGCGACCCGGCCGATTCGTTCACGAGCCGCTCGCACTCGGATCCCCTGGACAGATCCGCGGCGATGACGAACGCGTGCCGCCCGGCCGACCTGACGCCGTCCGCAGCGCGCTCGGCCTCCTCGCGCGAGCGATTGTACGAGAGCGCGACGTCCATCCCGTGCCGGGCGAGCGCAAGAGCCACGGCGGCGCCGATGCGCTTCCCGCCGGTGATGAGCGCCGCCTTGTCCGTCAGATTCATCGTGTGTGGAACGGGGCGGACGCTCTCAAGCTTCGATCCTCCCGACGAGCACGATGCCGAACTTCATGCTCCCGGCCGGCTTCCCTTCGCGAACGACCGGCACATCCACGACAACCGCGTCGTGATCCAGCTCGGTCTTGTGAAGCTGGAGGAGCTCTCCCGTCGCCGCCGGCGGGTCGATGCTCCACACGCCGGGGTGTGAGCCGCCAATCGTCAGCTTCGACAGCTCAATCGTGCCGTCGTGTCCCCGCGGGGCCGGATCGGTATCGACAGCGGCCGGACTCAGGAGCAGGAACTCCCGGAACGGCGAAACGCCGAGATGGTCGCCGTTGGAGGGCTGAATGCCGTTGCGCAGGGTATACGTGCCAGGCTTGATGATGCGCCCCCGGATGTCGCGGAACTCGGCCGAGATCGTCGCGGCGCCGACGAGCGACCCTTCTTCGACGTCGGCCCACGAGGGCCTCGCGGCTCCCGCCCGAACGGGCAGACCCGAGACCCACCAGAAGTCGATCGTGACAGGTCCCTTGCTCACCACGGCGCGGACACCACCGCGCGACAGCTGGCTGGCCAAGGCTGGAGCCAGGCCGTCCGGAGGCGCAGATTCGTGCGTGGTTGCCGTCAGCGTGGCGCCGGTCTGCGCGGCGACGGCCGTGGACACCACGAAGGCCAGAGCGGATGCGGAAGCGAGGATCCTCATGTCGCAGGAATGGAAAAGGCGCCGGATTGCTCCGGCGCCTTCGTGGCTGTCGACAGTGCCGTGCCCGCTACCAGGCCGCTGAAACAAGAGCGTCCTGATGGGAAATGGGCGATGGGCCATGGGCAGAACAGGGGCAGTCGCCCATTTCCCATTGCCCATCCGCCATCCAGGATGCGTTCTTCAGCATCCTGGTCTTTCGGCGGGCTACCGTCCAAACGAGAAGCTGCCGAAGTAGGACGATCGGCGATTGATCTGCGTCCAGGTGGCGCCGAGGCCTTGACCATTCCACTGCTGGGACCTGGTCAGCCCGACCTGCGCGTCGTCGGTCCGCGCGAGGGGATCGAACCACCTCATCGCCCCGCAGTCGGGCGAATGCTCGACGTGCGTGGCGACGTCGATCTTCGCCGCCCCTGCCGACACACGCACGCTGTGTCCATCCTTCTCGAAGGTGATGGCGATCTTCTTCGTCTCGATGACGTCCCGCACGACGGCGGGTGCCATGGAACGGGCGAGCGCGACGAGCGCCTGCTGCTGCGCCGGATTGGCGCGCTCGTCTGTCATCACGACGGCCTTCACCCATGTGGGAGCCAGGCCGCCGAGCTCGTGCGTGCCGAGATTGCGATCGCCGGCGACGACCGCCACGACCGAGAGACCGTCGAGCGGAACGCCGTACATGCTCCCCTTGCTGATGCGCCATGCCAGGATGGCCTCGCGGCCGGAGACCTCACCCTCGCTGCCCATGATGCAGCCGCCGGTGAACACCTCGGCCGTCCGGACCTCCACGTAATCGCCGGTCAGGCCCGGGTCGCTCGCGTAGAGCCCCGCACCCATCACAACTGCCAGTACCGCCGCGATCGTGTATCTCATGTCGCAAACCTCACCGGGCCATTATAGCCAAACCTCGTGGCGCCCGCAGAGCCGGGCCTTGAGAGTTGGGAAATCGGGCATTGGGAGCCTGACATGCGCCCAGCTACTTATGGTCGCAGCACTCGCGCCCGGCAACACAGTCACGCGCGTTCACCGGGTGCCCGTCCGGGCCAAACGCCTTCTGGGTGCACACGCACCAGTACGACGTGGCCCCCAGGAACTCCGAATAGTCGTCTCTGACCTCATCGTCGGGCATCACGTACATGCCCTTGTGCCGGAGGTTCCCGCAGTGCAGCGAGTTGAGGTGTCGCGACGAGAGGGGCGGGTGATCCATGGCTGATCCTCGAGTAGCTCAGATTACTGCCGCTTTCATGATCGCGCGCTTCACGGCGGTCCGGGCGATCTTGACCTTGTAGGCGTTCTGGCTCATCGGCCTGGCGCCAGTCACCGAGGCGTCGGCGGCCGACATGGCGACTTCTTCCGTCAGTGCCCGTCCGACCAGCGCCGCTTCCGCGGCGGCCGAGCGCCACGGCACAGGCGCGACGGCGCCCATCACGACCCGCGCCGCCTTCACGGTCCGTCCGCTCATCGTCAGCACAACCGAGGCGATCGCGAGCGGCCAGTCGTGGGACTGCTTGAAGCGCACCTCGTAGGTTGCGCTGCGCATGGCCCCCGGCGGCGGCAGGGTCACGTGCGTCAGCAGTTCGTTGGAGGCGAGCACGGTCTCGCCGAACAGGTTCCTGTCGGGCATCTGGTAGTAGTCGGCCGACGCGACCTCGCGCTCCCCGGCCGGCCCGACGACGCGGAAGCGCGCGTCGAGCGCGAGGAGCGGCACGGCGAGGCTCGACGGGTGGATGATGTGGCAGGGACCGTCGCCGAAGATCGCGTGGAACAGGTTCTCGCCGTCCACCGCGAAACAGCGCGCCCCGCCTCTCTTCAGACAGTGGAACTCCTCGTTCCTGAAGTACCAGCAGCGCGGGCGCTGATTCAGATTGCCGCCGACGGTTCCGGCGTGGCGAATCTGCGGCGTGCCGACCTCTTCGGCCGCCTGGACCACCGCGGGGTACATCTTCGCGGCGTCCGCGTTGGCGACCAGGTCCGCGAGCGTCACCGCGGCGCCGATCCGGAGCCCGCCCTCCGGCGTTTTCCTGATCGTCGCGTCGAGGTTCTTGACGTTGACGATGCGGTCCGGCTGCGCGAGGTAGTCCTTCATCAGCGCGAGCAGGTCCATGCCGCCGGCCAGCGGCAGGAACCGGCCGCGTTCGGTCCCGAGCGCCGCAATGGCTTCTTTCTCGTTCGCCGCGTTGACGTAGGCAAATGCTTTCACGGCTTGACCTCACTCTGCGTCGCGTCGGATCACCTTCCGCCTGAAGGCGGAAGCTACGGGCCTTCTTCCTTCTTCCTTCTTCCTTGCTACGTCCCGCCCTTCTCGCGCTCGAGCGCGTTCAGGACGGCGTCGGGCGTGAGCGGCAGGGTTCGAACGCGAACGCCGATCGCGTTGGCGATGGCATTCCCGATCGCGGCGGCCGTCGAAATCACCGGCGGCTCGCCGATGCCGACCACGCCGCGGGTCGGCTGATCGACGAGCGTGACGTCGATCTCGGGAATGTCGGACATGCCGGGGAGCAGGTACCACTCCATGTTGGGATTGACCATCAGCGCCGTGTTGCGATCCAGGATGCGGTTCTCGAACAGCGCGAAGCCCAGACCCATCACGATGCCGCCGTAGCACTGGCTCTCGGCGGTCAGCCTGTCGACGATCATCCCGCAGTCCTGCACGCAGACGATCCGTCGCACGCGCGTGACGCCGGTCTCGATGTCCACCTCGACGTCGGCGAACTGCACGCCGCTCGTGCCGACGCTCGACAGTCCCTGCTGCCACTCGGCCGGCGCGTCGATCGGCTCGGTGCCGAGCCGCTTGCACGCTTCCTTCCACGTCATCCCCTTCGACGGGTCATTTGCGACGTGGATGCGGCCTTCGCGCGCGACGAGCGCGGCAGGGTCCGTCACGCCGAGAGCCGGCGCCACCTTCGCGAACAGCTGCCGCCGCGCGTTCTCCGACGCGACCCGGACGATCGACGACACCGACGGCGCCGTGACGCTGCCGCCGCTGCCCGGCGCGAACGGGTAGTTGGAGTCGCCAATGGCGGGCCGGACTGCCGTGATCGGCAGACCCATCGTTTCGGCGGTGATGATCGCGACGAGGGTACGCGTGCCGGTGCCGATGTCCTGCGTGCCGATACGGGTCTCGACGCTGCCGTCGGGCATGATGTGGCAGCTCGCGCGCGTGCGGTTACTGCCAGGGCCCTGCCAGCGGTTGGCCGCGCAACCGAGGCCACGCTTGACGGGCCCCGAGGCCGGATCGCCGGTTGGATGCCGGCGGCTCCAGCCGATGCGCTCCGCGCCCGTCTTGAAGTACGCCCCCCACTGCGCGTTCTCGGCTTCGGGCGGCAGATTGCGCAGGCGGAGCTCGAGAGGATCCATGCGCAGGCGGTCCGCCAGTTCGTCCATGACGATCTCGGTGACGAAGCACGACTGCGGATGGCCGGGCGCCCGCATGGCCCGCTGCGGCCCGGCATTGATGTACACGTCGGTGTGCCGCTGGCGCCGGTTCGGAAAGACGTAGACCTGGTAGGGCACGGGGAAGAATGACCCCTGTCCCGCGCCGCCGGTTCCCCACGTCTCCGCGTCGATGGCCGTGAGCTTGCCGTTGGCGTCCACGCCCGCGCGCAGCTTCGCGTAGGCCGACGGCCGGTTGCCCGTCACCAGGTGCTCTTCCTTGCGGTCGAGCATCAGCTTGACCG
>DATIEW010000430.1:0-4243 GCA_035455585.1 Vicinamibacterales bacterium
CGGCAGCGAGCGCCACCTGAAGAACATCCGCCAGTTGACGCATGGCGGGGAGAACGCAGAGGCGTACTTCTCGACAGACGGCGCGCGGCTGATCTTCCAGTCGACGCGGGCCGACTACCCCTGCGATCAGATCTACACGATGCGCCTCGACGGGAGCGACCTGCGCCGGGTGAGCACGGGAACCGGCCGAACCACCTGCGGCTACTTCTATCCGGATGGCGGGCAGATTCTCTTCGCGTCCACCCACGAGGCCTCGCCGCTCTGTCCGCCGAGACCGAGCTACGCGCGCGGCTACGTCTGGCCCGTCTACGAGGGGTACGACATCTATCGCGCCCGTCCCGACGGTTCCGGCCTGACGCCGCTGACGAGGACGCCTGGCTACGATGCCGAGGCCACTATCGCTCCAGACGGCCTGATCGTGTTCACGAGCGTTCGCGACGGCGACATGGAGATCTACTCGATGAAGGCCGACGGTTCGGACGTCAGGCGGCTGACGAACCTGCCCGGCCCGGACGGCGGCCCGTTCTTCTCGTTCGACGGCCGGCGCATCGCCTTCCGGGGCCGGCACCCCGGCCCGGGACCCGAGCTGGACGACTACCGGGCGCTGCTGAAGGAAGGACTGTGGCGGCCGACCGAGCTGGAGCTGTTCGTGATGGACCTCGACGGCTCGAATCTGCGGCAGGTGACGAAGCTCGGCGGGGCGAACTTCGCTCCCTCGTGGCACCCCGACGGGAAGCGCCTGATCTTCGCGTCCAACGCTCACGATCCGAAGGGGCGCAACTTCGATCTCTATCTCGTCAATCTCGACGGCTCGGGCCTCGAGCGCGTGACGTTCAACGAGACGTTCGACGGCTTCCCGATGTTCTCGCCCGACGGGAGCCGTCTGGTGTTTGCCTCGAACCGGAACGCGAAAGCGGAGGGGGAGACCAACGTCTTCATCGCCGAGTGGGTCGAGTAGGCGGCGGGCGACGTAGTTCCAGACGACATCGCGCGGAGCGCCGCGCCGGTTCCTCCACGCGTCCCCTTCCGGCCGGCCGGTTGGTATCAACGGCTCCGGAAACGGCACCGTCACGCGCGCTCGGGCCGGCCCTCTGGATCTGCCTCGGCCTCATCGCAGCCAACCTGATCGTCTTCGGCCCGGTCGTCCGCCACGGATTCATCAACCTGGACGACCCGCAATATGTGACCGAGAACCGCCACGTGCTCGGAGGCCTCACGTGGCAAAGCCTCGCCTGGGCCGCCACCGCGAGCTACGCGGGCAACTGGCATCCGCTCACCTGGGTGTCGCACATGCTCGACGTCCGGTTCTTCGGAGTCGATCCGCGCGGACATCACCTGAGCAGCCTCGTCCTGCACATCCTGAACACGCTGCTGGTGTTCGGGGTGCTACACCGGATGACGCGCGCGCCCGCACGAAGCGCGGCCGTCGCGGCACTGTTCGCGATACATCCGCTGCACGTCGAATCGGTCGCGTGGGTGGCCGAGCGCAAGGATGTTCTGAGCGCCTTCTTCTGGCTGCTCACGATGTGGGCGTACGTCCGGTACGTCGAACGGTCCAACCTGGCCCGCTACACGATCGTGTTGCTCTGTTTCGTCGCCGGGCTGGCAGCCAAGCCCATGGTGGTCACGCTGCCGTTCGTGCTGCTGCTCCTCGACTACTGGCCGCTCCGGCGCGTTCCGGTCGTGGATGAAGCGCCCTGGACGTCACCGCAGAACAGGACTGCGCTTCGCGGGCTCGTGCTGGAGAAGCTCCCGATGTTCGGCTGCGCGCTCGCGTCGGGCGCCGTGACCGTCTGGGTCCAGAAGGCGGGCGGCGCGATGAGGGGACTCGACGCGCTTCCGGTGGGAGACCGCGTGGCCAATGCGCTCCAGACGTACCTCGCGTACATCGGCAAGATGCTGTGGCCGGCCAACCTGGCCGCGCTATACCCGATTTCACGTGGCGATTCGGTCTGGCCGGCTGCTCTGGCCGCACTCGTGCTCGTGTCGATCACTCTCGTCGCGCTGCGCGCAGCGCGCCGCTGTCCATTCGTACCGGTGGGCTGGCTCTGGTACCTCGGCACGCTCGTGCCCGTGATCGGCCTCGTTCAGGTAGGCAGTCAGCGTATGGCGGATCGCTTCACCTACATCCCGTTCGTGGGCCTGTTCGTCATCGTCGCGTGGGGCGTTCCGCTCGTCCTTCGCCGTTCGAAGACGGTTGACGCTGCGGTTGGCGTCGTGGCCGCGGTCCTGCTCGCGGCCGGCGCCGCCGTCGCGCGCGAGCAGACGGCAGTCTGGCACGACAGCATCCGGCTGTGGCGCCACACGCTGGCGGTCACAGAGAACAATCACCTGGCGCACCATTACCTGGCGCACGCCCTCGCGGCGGCAGGCCAGCCGGTCGAGGCCGCCGCCGAGTATCGGCGCGCGCTCGAGATCCGTCCCGACTACCCGGATGCGCACAACGGCCTGGGAGTGATCCTGGCCGCGAGTGGAAAGCACGATGAGGCGATCGCGCATTACCGTCAGGCGATCCGGTTCAGCCCGCAGTACGCGGCCGCGCTCACGAATCTCGGCGCCTCGCTGATGGCGCAGAGCCGCACGGACGAGGCGCTGATTCATCTTCGGGAGGCCGTGCGCCTCGATCCGGAGTTTGCACAGGCGCACAGCAATCTCGGGACCGCGCTGGCGAACACCGGAAGACCGGAGGAGGCGATCCCCAGCTTCGAAACGGCCCTGCGGCTCGGCCCCGGCTATGCCGACGCGCATCGGCATCTCGGGGCAACCCTCGCGATGCTGGGAAGGACCACGGACGCGATCGCCCATTATTCCGAAGCGCTGCGAATCAACCCGGACGATGCGCTCGCGCAGAACGGGATGGGCGCAGCGCTCGCCGCCGCCGGACGGCTGGACGAGGCCCTTGCGCGCTACCGGGAGGCCGTTCGCCTCAACCCGGGATTCGCCGATGCGCACGCCAATCTCGGAAACACGCTGGCCAGGGCCGGACGAACGAACGAAGCCATCGAGCACCTTCTCGAGTCCCTCCGGTTGAACCCGGCCGACGCCGACGCCCGCTACGACGTGGCCGTGCTCCTCTGGCGGAAGGGCCAGGCGGCCGACGCGCTTCACCACCTCGAGATCCTGCTTAAGCAGCACCCCGCGCACGAGGAAGGACGGCGCATGCTGGCCGGCCTGGGCGGGGATCGCAACGGGCCGACGCGTGCGCCGGAGGGCGTCCGTTGATCGCCGGCCGCAGGGTCGTCGTCGTCATGCCGGCCTACAACGCCGAGCGCACGCTCGAGACGACATGGCGCGAGGTGGTCGAACAGGACCTCGTCGATCTCATCGTCGTGGTGGACGATGGGAGCCGGGACGGAACCGTGGCGCTGGCGCGGAAGCTGCGGAAGGTGGTCGTGCATACGCACGCGCGGAACCTCGGCTACGGCGCCAACCAGAAGACCTGCTATCGCCTTGCGCTTGAGCACGGCGCCGACATCGTCGTGATGGTGCATCCCGACTACCAGTACACGCCGAAGCTGATTCCGTCGATGGTCGCGCTGGTCGCGAGCGGCCTCTTCGAGTGCGTGCTCGGATCGCGGATCCTGGGCGGCCAGGCCCTGGCAGGCGGCATGCCCGTCTGGCGCTACGTGGCCAACCGCGGGCTGACGCTGGTCGGCAACCTGCTTCTGGGGACGAAGGTCTCGGAGTTTCACACGGGCTACCGCGCCTTCTCGCGCGAGCTGCTCGAGCGGCTGCCGCTCTCGGCGAACTCGGACGACTTCGTGTTCGACAACGAGGTGCTCGCCGAGACGGCCTGGATGGGATACGCGATCGGCGAGATCTCCTGTCCCACGCGGTACGCGCCGGAGGCGTCGTCGATTGGCTTTCTCCGGAGCGTCAGGTACGGCTTCGGCTGTCTGGCGACGGCCTCGGTATTCCGTCTGTGCCGTATGGGCGTTCTTCGCTCGCCGCGCGTCCCTGTGGCGGTTTCGAACAGGAGGTCAAGAGGTCAGGAGAACGAGAACAGGAGATCAGGAGGTCAGGAGAACGAGAACAGGAGATCAGGAGGTCAGGAGGAAAAGAAACAGGAGGTCAGGAGATCAGGAGAGTCCTGACGGGAGACAAGGAAGGGAGAGGATCGTGGTGGGAGATCAGGAGTTTCCACCACGGAGGCACGGAGGCCACGGGGGAGTCGGGTCGATACGAGTACTTGACCCCGGTGGCGCCGCGCTGCGCGCGGGTCGGATCGAGGGAGAGCCGGGAT
>DATIEW010000431.1:0-5292 GCA_035455585.1 Vicinamibacterales bacterium
GTTCGCTGGCCAGGCTCCGGAATCAGGTCGAGCCCGTGGACCCGCCCGTGCTCGCCCGGCTGATCACGACGTGGCAGGGCGTAGTGCGGCCGCGGCCCGGACTCGAGTCCCTCCTGGATGCGATCGAGAACCTTCAGGGGGCGCCGCTGCCGGCGTCGCTGCTCGAGACGGAGATCCTGCCCGCACGTATCGAAGGGTACGACCCCGCTGACCTCGACGCGCTGACCGGCGCCGGCGAGGTCGTGTGGTGCGGAATCGAGAGACTCGGGGAGCGCGACGGCCGGCTCGCCCTGTTTCTCGCGGATCACCTCGCGCGTCTCCGCCGTCCGCCCGCCGGCGACGAGCTCTCTCCGCGAGAACATGCGATCGTCGAGCACCTGCGCGGGCACGGCGCGTCGTTCTTCAGCCCGGTGCACGAGGCCGCCGGCGGAGGCTATCCGGGCGAGACGGTCGATGCGTTATGGAACCTCGTGTGGAAGGGGCATGCGACCAACGACACCTTCCATGCCGTGCGCGCGTTCGTGAGTCCGCCCGAACGCCGTTCACGGCGCCCGGCGCCCGGCCGGACGTTCCGATCCCGCAGGCTGACCCCTCCCTCGGCGGAGGGCCGATGGTCGCTCCTCGATGCCCGCATCCACGCCGCGGCGTCCCCCACCGAGGCCGCGATGGCGCTCGCCCGTCAGCTCCTCTCCCGCTACGGCATCGTCGCGCGCGACGTCGCCTCCGCGGAAGGCATCGCCGGCGGGTTCAGCGGCGTGTACGGCGTTCTCAAGGCCATGGAGGACGCCGGCCGGATCCGTCGTGGGTATTTTGTCGGCGGCGTCGGCGCCACCCAGTTTGCCATCCCCGCGGCGCTCGATCTCCTTCGCTCCCTGCGCGAGATGCCGGAGGACCCGGAGGTGGTCGTCGTCGCGGCAACCGATCCGGCGAATCCCTACGGCTGCCTTCTGCCGTGGCCGGCGGCCGGCGAGGCGGGCCGCGGACCCACGCGCACGGTCGGCGCCACGAGCATTCTCGTCAATGGATCGCTCGCGGCCTACATCAGCCGCGGGACCCGCCAGCTTCTCGTCTGGCTGCCCGAGGACGAACCGGCGCGAACGCTGACGGCCCGGGCGCTGGCCGGCACGCTGGCGAAGCTGGCGCGCGCACAGGACGGCCGGTACGCCCTGCTCATCGACGAGATCAACGGCATGCCGTCGGAAAGCCACCCGCTCGCGCCGCACCTCGTCGAGGCAGGCTTCAGCCCGTCCGCGATGGGCTTCCAGATGCGCAGACAGGCGTAATGCTGAGTGCTGAATGCAGAGTGCTGAATGCTGAATGTTCCGGTTCACCCGAAGAGGGCAGCGGCCGTCAGCGACATTGACAGGACAGCATTCGATGCGTGGCCGAGCCAGCAGATGCGGCACTGCCGGCGGTTGGCGATCAGGCTCCATCCGAGAAACGCGCTCATGGCCACGGCGGGAGCGGTCATCAGGGCGAGGAGCCACACCTGGGCGACGGGTTCGACGGCGATGAGGGGATAGGAAGCATCTGCATTCGATCGTTGTCGCTCCCCCCGCGTAAACGTCAATGGAAGACCCTTATCCGACCTCCCCCCTTGCCACGGCGCGGATTGCCCCGTAACACAGCGGATGAACTTCCGTTCCATTCCGGAGAATCTGAATCTGCTGACTGTTCGGGCAGTCCGAAGAGAGCCTGCGGTCTTCAGGTCCTCACGCTCTTGATTCATATAGATACTTTGTAGTATATAGTCGGCCATGCCGCGCAAGCGCGCCGACGTTTTCCTCCCGCTCCGCAGCCACTGGTTTCACATCCTGTTGTCGCTCGTCGGCGGCGAGCAGCACGGCTACGGGATCATGCAGGACGTCCTCGAGCGCACCGACGGGAAGGTGCGTTTGTGGCCGGCGACGCTCTATGGCTCGCTGAAGCGGCTCATCCAGGAAGGTTTGATCGCGGAATCGGGAGAACGGCCCGCGCCCGAGTTCGATGACGCCCGCCGCCGCTACTACAGGCTGACGCCGCTCGGCCGCCGCGTGCTCGATCTGGAGAGCCAGCGGCTCGAAGCCCTCGTCCAGGTGCTGCGAGCGAAACGCCGCCGGGAGGCGCAGTCATGAGTGGCTGGCTGGACGGCTGCGGCCGGCTGTACCAACACGTGGCGCGCGCGTTCCCTTATGAGTTCCGCGCGATCTGCGGCGACGGTCTCGAGCGGCTCGGACGAGACGTCATCCCGATTGTCTGGCGCGAGCAGGGACTTCCCGGCCTCGTTCGCCTGCTCGCCGACCTTGCGCTGCACCTGCCATTGGAGTACTTCGCGACGCTTACTGGCAACCTGAAGGAGCTCACCATGACTGACGACATGTTCGAGGGCACGTGGAAGGCAAAGGTCGAAGAGTCGCAGTGGGATCCGGCCTATACACCCACGCAAGCCTGTCTGCGGTTCGAGGCAACCGAGTCCGGCTACCTGCTCGTAGCCTACGGCATCAAGGACGGCGAGGCCGTCGCGGAGCGCCCCGTGTCCATCGTCGCGGATGGCCGGCGGCGTCCGCTCGTCGACTTGAACGGCCGACCGATCCCCGGCGTCCCTCCTGGCGCGCTGGCGTTTGGCAATCGGCCCGATGCCCGGACGCTCGAGGCGGGGGTCGAGCTCGATGGAAAGGTGCTCGGCGGTGGCAGGTACGAGGTGTCGAACGACGGAACCACCCTGACGGTCACGACCGAGGGAATGGGTGTCAAAGGGCCGTTCAAGACGCGGGCCGTCTTTGAGCGGGTCTCACCGGATCCGTATCTGCCGCAGGCTTGACCGCAGTGCCATCGCGAAGCGCGACTCCGGCCGGCAGCGCCGCCATGATCCCTCCGTGCTGCCTTAGAATCGGCGGTGCCGCATGTCTCTTCCCTCGGGCGCCAACGTCGGCCCCTGTCAAATCGTGCCCGCCATCGGTGCTGGTGGATTGGGCGAGGCCTACCGAGCTCGCGACACCAGACTGAATCCCGGCGTCGCGCTGGAAGTCCTGCCCGAGATCTCCGCTCGTGATCCTCGATCGTGGTCTCTGCACGCGTCACGACAATCCGCGCGTGGCGACGCCAGAGATCGGCGGAGTCGACGCGGAGGTCGCAGTCGCGATCGCGGCCCACGAGGTTGGGGCCCTCGGAAAGAACCCACTCGCCGGCGCGACCAAGCGGTGATGGTGCTGAATTTTTTCGACGAGCTGCGCCAAATCTCCGCGACGGGATACTCCTCGGAGGTGTCCGATGGCCCTGCTGAAACGGGTACTCGCACCTGTCGTCGACGTCCGCGACGAGGAAACCGTGCTCACCGCCATGATGTTCGGTTACTCGTTCCTCGCGATGACCGCCTACAACATGGTTCAGCCCATCACACGGTCGAAGTTCATCACCGCGCACGGCGCAGAGAACCTGCCGTACGTCGTCCTCGCCTCCATTGTGTTGATCGCGCTGCTGATGCAGGGCTACAGCAGGCTCGGGAGGCTCATGCCGGGGCGCTGGATTATCCCGGTGACGCAGTCGATCATGGTTGGATTGCTGGTGCTGTTCTGGATCCTCTATGCGGATCCGGCGGCGATGCAGGCTCCATCCGGCGGAGGGATCGAGACGAGCGCCGTGCAGGGGTGGGTCGCCACGGCGCTGTACTGGTTTGGTCAGATTTACGCCATCCTGCTCATCAGCCAGTTCTGGACGCTCGCCAACCTGATCTTCGATCCCCGCCAGGCGAAGCGGCTGTTCGGCTTCATCGGCGCTGGCGCCAGCCTTGGAGGGTTCGTCGGCGGCAGCCTGCCTGCCTTCTTCGCCCATGCCCTCGGCAGCCGTCAACTGCTGCTCGTCAGCGCGATCGTCCTCGCGCTCTGCACGCTCGTGGTCGTCGCCATCGTCTCGCGGGTGCGCGGCGTGGATCTGAGGGGCCTGGAGACCGCGGCGGAGGAGCGGGGCGTAGGCGGCCATGAGGCGCTGCGGATGCTGCGCGGATCGAAGCACCTCCAGATCATCGCCATCGTCATCGGCCTGACGTCGATCGGGGCGGGACTGGTGGATCAGCAGCTCAACATGGCGACTGAAGTATTCGCGGGGCGCGATCGGACCGACGCGATGACGGCTGTTCTGGGACAGGTCCAGGTCTATGTCTCCGCCATCGGGTTCGTGATCCAGATCTTCCTGACCACGCGGATTCAGCGGCTCCTCGGCGTGGGCTTCGCGCTCATGCTGCTGCCGATCGGCTTCGGGGTGATGGCCATGATCATCCTCCTGAACGCCGCGCTCTGGGCACCGATGCTCGCCCGCGTGATGGACAAGTCCCTGCGCTACACCGTGGACAAAACGTCGCGGGAGATCCTGTTCCTGCCATTGCCCGACACCATCAAGAACAAGGCGAAGCCGTTCGTGGATGTCACGGCGGATCGCTTCGCGCGCGCGCTCCAGGGGTTCGTGGTGCTGATCCTGATTGCGCCGTGGGGCCTGGAGCTGAGCTGGCAGCAGATCAGCTATGCCAGCCTCATCGTCATGGCGATCTGGATCGGCATGGTCATCGTCGCGAAGCGGGCGTACACGCGCGCCTTCCGCAGCAGTCTGGCGCAGCGTGTCGTTCACACAGCCGATCTGCGGCTGACGGTCGTGGACCTCACGACCATCGAAACGCTGGTCGAAGAGCTCGCCCATCCCGATCCGGCGCGTGTGCTCTACGCGATCGACCTCCTCGAATCGCTCGAGAAGCGCAACCTGGTCACGCCGCTGCTGCTCTCGCACGAGGCCCCGGCGGTGAGAGTCCGCGCGCTCCGCGCGCTCGCCTCGGTCCGCAGCGACATCGCGGTGCGGTGGGTACCCCGGATCCGCCGGCTGCTCGGCGACCCCGACCCCACCGTCCGGGCCGCGGCCATCGGTGCGCTCGCGGCCATCAGCAAGGAGGGCGCCGCCACGATCGCGCGTCCCTTGCTGTCGGACCCCGATCCCCGCATCCGGGTGACGGCGGCGGCAGCGCTCGCCTCGAGCGACCGAGCGCAAGACGTGGACGCGGCGGAAGAGGCGCTGGCCGCACTGGTCTTCGATGCCGCCGACAGCGCGCGCGAGGCGCGACGTGAGGTGGCAGCGGCGATACGGCAGATCGCCAACCCGAGGTTTCACGGACTCGTGATCCATCTCATGCACGACCTCGATCAGGAGGTCGCCGAAGAGGCCATCGAGAGCGTGCGGGCGACCGGGGCCGGCGACTTCACGTTCGTGCCGGCGCTCGTCGCCCTGCTGCGCAACCGGAAGCTGAAAGGACGCGCCCGGTCCGTGCTCGCC
>DATIEW010000432.1:0-2927 GCA_035455585.1 Vicinamibacterales bacterium
CGCCGGGCTGATCGGCAAGCGGCACGTGGAGGCGATCGCGGCCGCGCGGGGCGCGACGCTCGCCTGTATCGTCGACCCGACCGAGGCGGCGCGCGCCTATGCCAAAGGGCTCGGCGTCATCTGGTATCCGACGCTTGCCGCCATGTTCGAGGCAAAAGCCGCAGACGGCGTGATCCTAGCGACGCCCAACCAGATCCATGTGGAGAACGGCCTCGAGTGCGTCGCAGCCGGCGTGCCCGCGATCGTCGAGAAGCCGGTCGCCATCGACGTCTCCGGCGCCGAGAAGCTGGTGGCCGCGGGCGAGGCGGCGGGCGTCCCGCTTCTCGTCGGCCATCATCGGCGCCACAATCAGCTGGTGCAGAAGGCCCAGGAAGAGATCCGTGGCGGCGCGCTCGGCACGATCGTCTCCGTGCATGCCATGTGCTGGTTCTACAAGCCCGACGATTATTTCGACATCGCCTGGCGACGCCAGCCCGGCGCAGGGCCCGTGTTCCTCAACCTGATCCACGACATGGACCTCCTGCGCTGCCTGTGCGGCGAGATCGAGACCGTGCAGGCGCTGGAATCCTCCGCCGTGCGCGCGAACCCGGTGGAGGACAGCGCGGCGATCCTGCTGCGCTTCGCCAGCGGCGCGCTCGGCACGGTCAGCGTCTCCGACACCATCGTCGCGCCCTGGAGCTGGGAGCTGACGGCGCGGGAGAACCCGGCCTACCCGGCCACGGGCGGGGCCTGCTACCAGATCGGCGGCACCCACGGCTCGCTGGAGCTGCCAAACCTCAGGCTGTGGCGCAACCGCGACCGGCGGAGCTGGTGGGAGCCGATCGACGCGACCGTCCTGCCGTTCGGCTTCGAGGATCCGTTGGTCCGCCAGGTGCGCCAGTTCGCTGCGGTGATCCGCGGCGAGGAGGCGCCGCTCGCGCCGGCGCGCGAAGGGCTCGAGACGCTCAGGGTGATCGAGGCGGTGAAACGCTCGGCGCGAACCGGCGAGATCGAGCGGATCGAGTGACGGATATCGATCCTATGAAAGCTGGGTGAGTCAAAGCGGCGCGCCGCGCGACGCCGCGTTAATGGGGGCAGGACACCGGAGCATGGCGAGATGATCCGCACGCATGAGGACGTCACCCCTGCGGTCGTGAAAGTCATGGAGCAGACCACTGACCCACGGCTGCGCGAGATCATGGTCTCGCTCGTGAAGCATCTCCATGCTTTCGTGCGCGAGGTGCGACTGACCGAGGAGGAGTTCCGCGACGCGACGGCGCTCCTGAACGACCTTGGCCAGTTCAGCTCCGACACCCACAACGAGCCGGTGCTGATGGCCGGCTCGCTCGGCGTCTCCTCGCTGGTGTGCCTCCTGAACAACGGCGACAACGGCGCGACCGAGACGACCCAGAACCTGCTCGGGCCGTTCTGGCGGATGCACTCGCCGCGCGTGGAGAACGGCAGCACGATCATCCGCTCCGACACCCCGGGCGAGCCGATGTTCGTGAGCTTCCGCATCGTCGACATGGCGGGCGCCCCGGTCGCCGGGGCCGAGGTGGACATCTGGCACTCCTCGCCGATCGGGCTCTACGAGAACCAGGACGAGACCCAGGCCGACTTCAACCTGCGCGGCAAGTTCACGACCGACGCCGACGGCCGGATCTGGTTCCGCTCGGTGCGGCCGGCCGGCTATCCGATCCCGACCGACACGGTGGTGGGGCGGCTCCTCAAGGCGCAGAACCGGCACCCTTACCGTCCCGCGCACATTCATGCGTTGGCCTTCAAGGAAGGCTTCAAGACGCTGATCACCCAGATCTATTCCGACGACGACGAGCGGCTGGAGTCGGACGTGCAGTTCGGCGTGACCGCGGCGCTGACCGGCACCTACGTGCGCCACGACGAGCCGCACCACGAGCACCCCGAGATCGGCGTGCCCTGGTACTCGCTCGACCACACGCTGGTGATGGAGCCCGGCGTGGCCAGGCTGCCGCGCCCGCCGATCAAATAGGCCAAAGAGGGAAGCCCGATGCTCACCGAACAGCAGCGCCGCGAGGCCGCCCAGTTGCTCCTCCGCGCCGAGACGGAGCGCAAGGTCGTGCCCCAGCTCTCCAGGACCTACCCGGGCATGGAGATCGAGGACGCCTACGAGATCCAGCGCCTCTGGGCCGAGGGTCGGATCGCCAAGGGTGCCAAGGTCGTCGGCCACAAGATCGGGCTGACCTCGCGCGCCATGCAGAAGGCCTCGAAGATGACCGAGCCGGACTACGGCCGGATCCTGGACGACGCCTTCTTCCGGGACGGCGCGCAGATCGACGCCGGCACCTTCATCAAGCCGCGCCTGGAGGTGGAGCTCGCCTTCGTCATGGGGGCGGACCTGGAAGGGCCGGGCTGCCAGATCTACGACGTGATGCGCGCCACGGAGTTCGTGGTGCCGGCGCTGGAGATCATCGACTACCGCACCGAGGTGCCGCGCGCGATCGTCGACACGATCGCCGACAACGCCGCGTTCGGCGCGATCGTTACGGGCGGCCGCATGATCCGTCCCTTCGACCTCGACATCCGCTGGATCGGCGCTACGCTGTCGCAAAACGGCGTGATCGAGGAATCCGGCGTCTCGGCCGCGGTCATGGGGCACCCGGCGGCCGGCATCGCCTGGCTCGTCAACAAGCTCGCCGCCGTCGGTAGCCGGCTGGAGAAGGGGCAGATCGTGCTGGCGGGCTCCTTCACCCGGCCGGTCGACATCGCGCCCGGCGACGTCATCCAGGCCGACTACGGTCCGCTGGGCGCGATCGGAGTTTCGTTCGTGAAGGCGTGACGGAGGGACGCAGGGGTCAGACGCGACCGGGCACGCAGGGGGATCACCCATGATCACGGGCAAGACGAGACTGATCGCGCACCTTGGCGTTCCGACCGAAACGTTCAAGGCGCCGATGATCTACAATCCCTAC
>DATIEW010000433.1:0-2674 GCA_035455585.1 Vicinamibacterales bacterium
CGCGCCGCTACCTGGGTCCCACGCCGGTCGGCGCGAAGCTGCCGATCGCCGGCTACACGCCGAAGAACGCTGAGCGGCGCGAATCGACGGTGATCGGGGTTGTCGACGACGTGCGCTACGTGACCGCGGGCGACTCGTCGCAGCCGGAGATCTACTACTCGTTCCGGCAGATGCGGCTCGTCACGCCGACGTTCACGCTGCTGCTGCGCACGACGGGCGATCCGTACGCGCTGGCGCCCACTCTGAGATCCGCCGTGCGGGAAGCGGACGAGCGGCTGGTGGCCGAGGCGGTAGTCAGGATGGAGGATCGGGTGCTCACGACGCTGGCGCAGCCCAGGCTCTACGCCGTCGTCCTCGGCGCCTTTGCGGCGTTCTCGCTCGCGATCGCCGGCGTAGGGCTCTTCGGCGTGCTGTCGTATACCGTCGCGCAGCGCTCGCGCGAGCTGGCCGTTCGCATGGCGCTCGGGGCGCGCCAGGTGGACATCATCCGACTGGTGGTCCGGCAGGGACTCGCCGTCACGATCGGAGGGCTCGGCGCCGGAATCGCCGCTGCGACGTGGCTGACCGGCCTGCTGTCGGCAGAGCTCTACGGCGTCACCCGCGGCGATCCGCTCACCTACGGTGTCGTGCCGCTCGTGGTCACTCTCGTCGCAGCCGCAGCGTCGGCCGGGCCCGCCTGGCGCGCCGCGCGGCTCGATCCGCTGAGGATTCTGCGGGGCATCTGAGCCGCCCTGCAGGCGATCCTGGCCCGGTTGAAGACCGAACCCGGCGCGGCGGGCGTGAGCTACGCGACGGCGATCCCCGGCACCACCTGGGAGCAGTTCCGGTTCGAGTTTGCCGCACCGGACATCGCCGCGGGCGCGCGAATCATCACCAACGAGCCGTGGTCGGAAGGCGCGCGCGTCGGCGCCGGCTTCTTCGAGACGCTTGGAATCCCGCTCATCTCGGGGCGCCTGTTCACCGATGCCGAGATCCTCGGCGCGCACCACGTCGCCATCGTCGACGAGGCCTGGGTACACACGATTCTCGGCGGGCAGAATCCCCTCGGGCTGATGGTGCGGGAGCCAGCTGAAGCCGGCGGCGCACCGGGGCCGTGGCACGAGATCGTGGGCGTCGTCGGGGACGCCACGATCAGGAGACGTGGCAAGGCACCCCACGACGCGGTGCTGTACCGGCCGGGCGCGCCCGGGGCCAGGCTTCGGATCCGGCTGTTGATCCGCACGCAGGGCCCGGCCTCGGTGTTGCAGCATCGGCTGCAGTCGGCGGCGCTGTCCGTAGAGCCGGACGTGCGGCTCACCGAGGTGATGTCGATGGATCGACTCGCCGAGGCGGAGGCGCTGCCCGCGAGGTTCTTCCTCCGCGTTGTCGCCGTGGTGGCAGCCGTTGCGCTGCTCCTCGCGACGGCCGGCATCTTCGCGCTGGTCTCCTTTACGCTCGCGCGGCGCACGCGCGAGATCGGCATTCGCATCGCGCTCGGCGCCGCCCCGCGCCGCATCCTAATCGTCGTGTTCTCGCGCGCCTTCGTCCAGATTGGCCTCGGCGTCCTGGCCGGTGCCCTCCCTGGCTTCGTGATCCTCGGGTCGGGAGTCGACGATGCGGCAGGTCTGGGCAAGGCCTGGGGCGCGGGCGCCACCGCAGCCGTGTGCGCGTTCGTCGTCCTGGTCGCGCTGATCGCGTGCACCGTACCGCTTCGCCGGGCGCTGAGGATCCAGCCGACAGAGGCGCTGAGGTTGGATTAACAGGATGCCGAACAGCGCATCCTGAATGGCAAATGGGCAGGCGTACGAGCAGCATGTTCGCGCAGGTTTGCACACCCGAGCAGCACGATACCGGCCGCGACGACGGGCAGCCTAGCGATCGGTCCGCTGCCGAGCGTGATATTCGAGCGGATGTCGTCCAGGTATGGACGCGAGCCTCCGCCGCGGGCCAGGTCCGCATCGTCAGGGGGGAACAGGCCTCTGGGCCTGCTCACGAGTGACGCCGTGCACGAGACGCACGATCGGGTGGATGAACCCGAGCCGAGCGCCAGGCGCAGGCCGTGCTATCACCGTGATGATCTCGGGGGCCGGTCCGTCCGGCTCGAGTAGCTTGGGAAATAAAAGGCTGCCGGCAACACGGTGACGATGTCGAAGGCGGTATCGCGAATGCGGGTCGTCTCGTTCGCAGAATCTGGGCCGACTCGTACGTCCGGCTGTCCTCCGCTCACGGCCCCGTGCCCACGAGCGGCAGCAGCGCCGTCGTCAGCCACGGCACGTAGGTAATCAGCAGGACGCCGAGACCGAGGATGAGGAGAAACGCCGCCGACGCGCGGTAGATCTCGAACACCGGGCGGTCGAAGCGGTACGACGCGAGGAAGAGGTTCAGGCCTACTGGCGGCGTGATGTAGCCCAGCTCCAGGTTCGCGATGAAGATGATCCCGAGATGCACCGGATGGATGCCGAACTCGGCCCCCATCGGGGCGATGAGCGGCACGACGACGAGGATCGCCGAGAAGATGTCCATCAGGCAGCCGACGAGGAGGAGGAAGACGTTGAGGGCGAGGAGGAACACGAGAGGCGAGTCGATGTAGCGGCGCGTCCACTCGACGAGCTGACCCGGCACGTTGGCGTCGATCAGGTACGAGGTGAACCCGACGGCCACGGCGAGGATGATCAGCACGCCGCCAATCGTCATG
>DATIEW010000434.1:0-7880 GCA_035455585.1 Vicinamibacterales bacterium
GGATCGCGCGGCGGACGTTCTGACACGCAAACTCCCAACTCCCAACGCCCAACTCCCAAAGTCCAATAGCCAAACGGCCGACAGTACTTGGAGAATTGGGAGTTGGCCGTTTAGGAGTTGGGAGTTTCAATGAAACTGCTCGATCGGCTCGGCCTGGGACGCCCGGATCTCCGCGCGTGGGCGATGTACGACTGGGCCAACTCCGCCTTCCAGACGACGATCATCGCGGCGGTCTTCCCCATCTATTTCCACAGCGTCGTCGCCGCCGATCTGCCGCCCGTGAGGGCGACGAGCCGGTTCGCATGGGCCACGACGATTGCGATCCTGATCGTCGCGCTCGTGGCGCCGCTCCTGGGCGCAATTGCCGACTACGCCGGGGTCAAGAAGAAGATGCTCGCCGTCTTCCTCGGGATGGGCGTCGCATCCACGACGGCGATGTACTGGCTGACGCGCGGCGACTGGCTCATGGCGCTCGTGCTGTTCATCGTCGGCAACGTCGGCGTCGCCGGGAGCATCGTCTTCTACGAGTCGCTGCTGCCGCATCTCGTCGGTGAAGAGGAACTCGACCGGGTGTCGTCGGCCGGATACGCCATCGGCTACCTGGGCGGCGGGCTGCTGCTCGCCGTCAACCTGCTGATGATCCAGCAGCCGTCGCTCTTCGGAATCCCCGACAGCGGCACGGCCGTCCGACTGTCGTTCGCCAGCGTAGGGATCTGGTGGCTGCTCTTCTCGATCCCGCTGTTCGTGAAGGTGCCCGAGCCCGCGCGCCGCGTCGAGGTGGATGAACGGGTGGATGCGAACGTGCTCGTCACCGGCGCGAGGCGGCTGCGCGAGACGTTCCACGAGCTGAGGCGCTACAAGCAGGCGTTCCTCCTCCTCGTCGCGTTCCTGATCTACAACGACGGCATCCAGACCATCATCCGGATGGCGACCACCTACGGGAGCGAGCTGAAGATCGATCAGACGGCGATGATCGCGGCGCTTCTCGTCACGCAGTTCACCGGCGTGCCGTTCGCATTCCTCTTCGGCCACATCGCGGGGCGCGTCGGCGCCAAGCCCGCGGTGTTCGGCGGCCTCGCCGTCTACGCGCTGATCACGGTCCTCGGCTATTTCATGCAGACGGCGACGCATTTCTTCATGCTCGCGATCATGGTGGGCATGGTGCAGGGCGGGACGCAGGCGCTCAGCCGGTCGCTCTTCGCGAGCATGATCCCGCGGCACAAGTCGTCCGAGTTCTTCGCGTTCTTCGGCGTGTTCGAGCGCTACGCGGGCGTGCTGGGCCCGCTGGTCTTCGCGTCGATGGTCGAAGGCACCGGCTCCAGCCGGAACGCCATCATGGCCGTGCTCGGGTTCTTCGTCGTGGGCGGGGGCATCCTGGCGTTCGTCGACGTCGAGGCGGGACGCCGCGCGGCGCGGGCGGCCGAGGCGGACGCCAGGCTGGTTGCACGATGAGCGGGCGGGCGAACCCGCTCGTCCGATCGCTGGCGAAGGCCGTCTGCCTGCTCTTCTACCGGATCGAGGTCGTCGGCCACGTGCCGGAGGACGGCGCGGTGCTGCTCCTGCCCAACCATCCCAACGCGCTGCTCGACCCGGCGCTCGTGTGGGCCACGGCCGGAAGGGACGTGCGGTTCCTGGCCAAGTCCACGCTCTTCGATGGACCGCTGCGGCCGGTGCTGGCAGGAGCCCGGGCCATTCCCGTCTACCGCCGCATCGACAAGGGCGCCGACACCTCGCGGAACGTAGAGACGTTCGCCGAGGTGTCTGCCGCGCTGGCGCAGGGGGACGCCGTCTGTCTCTTTCCCGAAGGGATCAGCCATTCGACCGGCAGGCTGGAGCCGCTGCGCACCGGCGCGGCCAGGATGGCACTCGACGCGGAGCGCGCCGGGCACGCCGTCACTCTGGTCGCCGTCGGCCTCAACTTCGATCGCAAGACGACCTTTCGATCGCGCGTGGCGATCGTCTACGGTCAGCCGTTCTCGGGCCGCGATCTGCTGCCGGCGCCGGACGCCGATCTCCAGGATTCCGTCCGCGCGCTGACCGACAGGATTGCCGGGCACATGCGACGCCTGCTCGTCGAAGCCGATCCCGCGGCGGACGCGGCGCTCGTCGATCGCGTGGATCGTCTGTACGCCGCCGCGCGCGGCAGGGCGCGCGATCCCGTCGACCGCCTCGCGCGCCGGCGCACAATAGCCGCCGGCATGGAGCGGCTGCGCAGCGTCGCACCCGATCGATACGACGAGCTGCTCCTCCGGCTCCGCCGCTACGACGAGCGCCTGCGCCGCTTCGGCATTCGCGACCGTCACCTGGACTGGCAGGTCGGCACGCAGGACGCGGCCGTCTTCGCGGCGCGCGAGCTCGCAATCGGCCTCGTGCTCGTTCCCCTGTGCCTGGCCGGCCTGCTGGCGTTCTTCGTGCCGTACCGGCTCACCGGATTCGCGGCGCGTTTCGCCACTCGGGAACGCGACGTCTACGCGACGGCACAAGTCATCTCGGGCGCAATCATCTATGGCACCTGGCTCGGTGCGGTTGCCCTTGCAGCCTGGTGGTTCGGCGGCCGGACGCATGCCCTGCTCGCCGTCATCGTCCTGCCTCTGCTGGCCGTCGCGTCCCTGTTCGCGATCGAGCGCGAGTCGGCGGTCGTCGATGCGGTGCGCTCGTGGCTCCTCCTCCGCCGCGCCAGGCACGAGACTCGCGAACGCCTGCGGCGCAGGCGGTCGGAACTGGCCGACGTGCTCGACGAAGTCCACGCCTGGCTGAGCGCGAACAACGTTCGCGGTTCGTAGTTCGTGGTTCGCGGTTCGCAGATCAGGGATGCCTTCGCACCGGCGGCACGAGCTCAGGCTCTCGAAAGCGATACTCCTTCGGCACGTCGAAGCGATCCGAGGCGATATCTATTTCTCGAATGTCGCTCAGAATGAAGGCCGACATCCCGGAGACCGGTTCGCCACGTTCGATCCACCGCGTCGCCTTCAACACCCGCGTGACCGGAATACCCTTCAGGGCCGTCAAGCGCTCCGCAATGGCGGCATCCACCAGAGGGTGGCCGGAAGTCACTTCGAGTCCGTGCCCGAAAGGTAGCCGCACCGTACCTGGTGCCTCCATCAGACAGACGTCCAGCGAGCCCTCGACACGCCCAGGCATCGAGACGTTCGCTGCCTCGAGGCCCAGCTCGAGACCGTACGAGAACGTCAGGAGGGCCGTTCGGCAGGTGTATCCCGAAACGACTACCGCGCGCGGCAGGACCTTGAGATCGACGTGCAGGTTCTCCACACCGTCGACGCGGAACGGCCGCCGAACAGTGAGCGGATCCACGGACACCTGGCGAACGCCCATGCGCTTGCGGTATGCATTCTCTTCGTAGTACGTCCGGTCCGCTGGATTCAGGATGAAAACCTGCCTGCCTCCGTCTCTCCATATCTCGATTCGACCGGTTGCCAAGCCAGCTTCGCCGGCCTCGAGCTCCCGGCGGGCGTTGTCCCCGACGACCCACACCTGACCCACGAGCGTATCGGCGCGAAAGCGATAGGTGATACCGTTTTGCGCCCACGACACGCCGCTGAAGACCGTCAGAATCGCGCAGAGCGCCATGCCTCGTCGCATTCCATGGCCCCGTTCCGGATGCTTCGATTCTACATGTCAGGCCAAGTCTCGGTCCGCCCAACGTTGGCAAGAACCCGCGCCGGGTCCGCTGGCGAAGCCGGTAGGCTGCATCGCCTTGTTACCCAGCTTTTTGAAGGGCCAACAGCCCTGAAGCGAGCGGTTCGATCTGCTCGATCTCACTGACGATCTCGAACTTCACGTGAGGGATTCTTCACGCGCCGTCTCCAAATGGCAAGTCTCCCCGGACTACCGCCTGCCGGGCTTCGCTTCTCCGAAGCTGTAGAGCGCGCTGCGCGTGCGGACGAAGATGCGGCCGCCGGCGATGGCGGGCGTCGCGTAGCATTCCTCGCCGAGGGAATTGACGGCCAGGATCTCCCAGTCGCGGCCGGCGCGGAGCACCGTGATCTTCCCTTCCTCGCTCGTGAAGAACACCTTCCCGTCGGCGGCCACGGGCGACGCGTAGTACTCGCCAAGGGCGTCGGCGGACCGGCCCACCTTGACGATCTCGCCGGTCGCCGCGTCGATGGCCTCGATGATCCCTCCGGACTTCACGACGTAGAGCAATCCCTGGTAGACGAGCGGCGAGGGGACGAAGGCCGCGGCCTTCTTGTTGTGCCACGTGAGGCCGGCCGGCGTGATGTCGCCCCTGCCGCCCGGCTTCACGGCAACCAGGCCGTGGTTGCCGAGCGCGGCATTGCGCAGGCTGTCCCACTCGGCGCGATCGATGAAACCGTCGGCGTTGACGTCGATCGCGCCGAACTCGTCGAAGTCCTTCTGCTGCCTGCGGACCTCGGGCTCGGAGAGCCGGCCGTCGCGGTCGGCGTCCGATTTCAGCCATTCCTCCCAGCTCGGCCCCGGCGGGGTGTCCGCGCCGAAGGTGTTCACGACCAGCAGTCCGTCGCCGAGGACTGGTGAGGCGATCGGCAGCGACGCGAGCCCCCGCAGCCACCACGTGCGTTCGCCCGTCTCGACCGAGTACGCGTCGAGGCGGTTCGCGCCCAGCACGATCACCTGCGCCGGCTGGCCGGCCGCCTCCCACAGCACGGGTGACGTGTAGCTCTCGAGCTTCGTTTCCGGGCGTTCGACGCGCCAGCGCGTCGTCCCCGTCCGGGCGTCCACGGCCAGCAGGAACGGGCTCCTGCGCGTGTCGCACAGCAGCAGCAGCGTGTCGCCGGAGAGGATGGGCGACGAGCCGAGGCCGTAGAACGTGTCGAACGGACCGAGGGGAACGCGCCAGCGCTCCTTTCCGTCCCGATCGAACGCGATCAGACCGAAATCAGCGAAGAACGCGTACACGTTCGCGCCGTCGGTCACCGGTGTCGGCGCAGCGGCGTCGTTGAACTTGTACATCGGCGTGCGGTGCGTCCGCGGGATCTCGCGCCGCCAGAGGATGCGGCCGCCAGGACGATCCAGCGCAAGGACGATGAGGTTCTCGCCTTCGCTGGCCGTCAGGAAGATGCGGTCGCCGCCGACGACCGGTGAAGACCGCCCGAACGGCACGGGCGTCTTCCACTGCAGCAGCTTGTCGGACCCGAACGCGGCCGGCACGCCACTGCTCGTGGAGACGCCGGAGCCGTTCGGACCACGAAACCGCGGCCAGTCCTCGGCCCCGTGGACGGGCGCAGCAACGGCTGCGAGCCCGGCAGCAACGAGTCGCACGGTGATCCGAAGGATCCTACTGGACATGATTGCGGGATCATGCGCTACCGCCGTCCGTCTGTCTTGGCAGTTTTTGATGTTCTTGACGCGTAGCTTCCGCCTTTGGGCGGAAGACTTCCAGGCGGAAGGCAGCGTCGAGAGGAATCCTTCCGCCTGAAGGCGGAAGCTACCGAGCCCGATACCGGCCCGGGGTGGAGCAGCCCAGCCTGCGGAACTGTTTGTAGAAGGCACTGAGGTCGCCGTAGCCCACGTCGAGCGAGGCGTCCACGACGCTGTCCCCTGCCGCGAGCCGCCCCAGCGCTTCGCTGGATCGCAGGTGGTGGAGGTACTTCAGCGGGCTCATGCCCACCGCGCGGCGGAACTCGCGCGACAGGTGCGCGGGCGAGACGCCGAGCGACCGGGCCAGAGCCGTCATCGATGCCGGCTCGCGGTACTTCTCCTCGATCCATCGCTTCGCGCGGCAGACGAGCTGTGGGAAAGCGGTCGAAATCTCGACCGATACGCCGCCGGTCAACGAGTCCAGGCTTCGAAGCAGCTCGCCGGCGTCCGCCGGCAGCCTGCCCCGCAGGGGAAACACCCGCGAGCCGGCTGTGTCCAACGCCCCAAGCCCCTTCTGCGGTCTGTTCTCGCCGGCGATTGCGACGAACCGGAACTCCACATCGCTCGAATCCAGGTGCACCACGCTGAAGGCGGGCAGCACCCACACCAGGCGTCGCCAGGGCAGTTCCAGCCTGCCGCCGTCCCGCCTGAAGCCGAAGCGGCCGCGCTTCAGCTCGATGAACTCGATGATCCAGCCGGCGCCAATCGCAAACGGCCCTTCCTGCCGGCCGCGACACCGCACGTGCTGCTCGATCCACCACAGACCGCCAGGCAGGGTCTTCTGCCGCCCGCGGCTCCAGATGCTCGCGCCGCCGGGCAGTTCTCGGAGGGACTCGGACCAGTCGGACATGTTGAGCTTGGCATCACGGATTATCGTTCACGGTACATCCGTTCAAAAAGGGGAACAGGAGATCAGGAGGTCAGGAGGGAATCAACAGGAGATCAGGAGACCAGGAGTTCATGAGGTAGGACAGCAGGAGATCAGGAGACCAGGACTGACTGCAGCCCAGCCGGCAGCGGAGAGAGCAGCGCTGCCTCATTCCCTGCCTCCCGCCGCTCGTCGGCTGCGCGGCCTGTCACGCGGCATGGTCACAAGCGACCCTCCGAGTGCACCAACAAATCCCCCGGACCGGCACCGGAGTTCTCGGCACGGCGCCTCCAGGGTCGAGCCTTGGCTCTGTTCGTCTTGAGAATCGATATTCGATAAGCGCGGCAAGGAGCGGGACAGCGTGACCCAATTCAGAATGATCCATGGTCTCCTGATCTCCTGACCTCCTGTTTCCTCCTCCTGATCTCCTGATCTCCTGTTCAGGTCACGGCCACGCGCTGCAGGAGCTGGGGATCGCCGAGCAGCCTGCCGACCCCGAGGACGACGGTGGCCAGCGGATTCTCCGCAACGACGACGCGCAGGCCCGTCTGAGCCTGCAGGTGTTTGTCGAGCTTGCGAAGCATGGCGACGCCGCCGGTCAGCACGACCCCCCGCTCGTAGATGTCGCCGCTCAGTTCCGGGGGCACGCGTTCGAGGGCTTCGCGCACCCCCTTCACGATCGCGCGTACCGGTTCGGACAGCGCCTCTCTGATCTCGGCGTCGGAAACGAGCACCGTACGCGGGACACCCCTCACCAGATGACGGCCTTTCACCTCCGTCAGCATGGGCGCCTCCAGCCGCGCGGCGGATCCGATGTCACACTTGATCCGCTCGGCGGTGCGCTCACCGATCAGCATGCTGTGCGCCCGTCTCATGTGCTGGATGATGGCCTCGTCCATCGCGCCGCCGGCCACGCGCAGAGAGCGGCCGTAGACGACCCCGGCCAGCGAGACCACCGCGATGTCGGTCGTGCCGGCGCCGACGTCGATGATCATGCTTCCCATCGGCTCCGTCACCGGCAGCCCCGCGCCGATCGCCGCCGCCATCGAATCGTCGACGAGCCGGATCTCGCTGGCCCTCATCCGGCTCGCGCTGTCTTTCACCGCGCGGCGCTCCACCTGGGTGCTCTCCGGCGGCACGCCGATCACCAGGCGCGGGCGCGGGTAGGTCCGGCCCCTCACCTTGCGGACGAAGTGCGCCAGCATCTTCTCGACCGCGTCGAAGTCGGCGATGACCCCGTCCTTGATGGGCCGGATGGAGGTGATGTTGGCGGGCGTGCGCCCCAGCATGTCGTGCGCCTCGGCGCCAATCGCTTCGATCCGCCCCCGATCGGTATTGAAGGCCACCACGGAGGGCTCGATCAGCGCGACGGCGCCGTGGGCGAAGATGCAGGTGTTTGCCGTGCCCAGGTCGATCGCGACGTCCGAAGCCAGCACGGAAAGGCCCACGCCGTTTCGGCTAACAATTTCGGTTCCGCTCGCGCCGTCGGAGACCGGCGCTGCAAAAGCAGTCGCAATCGGCGGCCGAGGTGGCCGCCGCCTGCTGAGCTGGCGCCGCATCCGCTACAGTTTGGACCGTCGAATCACGATTCTGGGCGTTGTCTCACCGGGGGACTTCGTCCCCCGGACCCCCTTACACGCTCGCTCGCGGGTCC
>DATIEW010000435.1:0-2913 GCA_035455585.1 Vicinamibacterales bacterium
CCTCCAGAAAGTCGCCGGCGCCGCCGAAGCCCTTCTCCTCGAAAATCCGCGCCATCTGCCGAAGGGTAAGGCCCTCGGGAACCGTCAGCGGCCTCAGGACCACCTCGCCGCGGGTGAGCCTGTCGACCACCTCGAGCGCCGTCATCGGGCGGTCGAACCGGTACTCTCCCGCCTGCAGCCGGCGTCCGGCGCCGCGCAGCCAGATCGCCGCCCGGAAGGCGGCAGGACCCTGCACGACGCCGGCCCCGGCAAGGGCCTGTCCCATGCCGCGCGGACTGCTGCCCGTGGGAATCTCGACGAACGTCTCCGGCCCGGTAAACCCCTTGTATGGCCGGGCAACGGACAGGTAGAGCCACGCCGCCACCGATAGAGCTGCGCCGAGTAACAGAACGACCAGGGCCAGCAGCAGCCGTTTCACGCGGATTCTTCTTCGGACGCGGGAATGCCGCGCGAGGGCAGCCCGTCGAGATAGTCCTGGAGAATGACGGCGGCCGACGCGGCATCGAGGAGCGCTTTGCGCTTCCGCCAGTCTTTGATTCGCTCGGCGAGACGGCTCTCGGCCTCGCGGCTGCTGAGCCGCTCGTCCTGCAGCACGATGGGGACGGTCACGCGCGCGCGAAGGGCATCGGCCAGCGCCTCGACGGTGGCCGTCTGCCCGGTGGATTCCCCGCTCAGCCGGCGTGGATGGCCCAGCACCACGGCCGCGAGCCCGTCAGCCTCGGCCAGCAGCGCGCCGATCTCGCCGGACAGCGTCGAGGCCACCTCCTGCAGGCCGCCAGCATGCGGAATCGTCTTCCAGGGACTGGCGATCATGCCACTCGGATCCGACAGCGCGAGACCGATGCGCCGACCGCCGTAGTCGATTCCCAGAACACGCACGTCAGAGAGTACTACATGCGTTCGCGGGTCGCGGGTCGCGTCGAGCTGCGAACAGCAACCAAGGAACGGCGAACCGCGAACCCCGGGTCCGGGGCACTCGTCAACGGCGGACCGCGAACGGCGACCAACGAACCGCGAAACTGGGTACGCGCGAGCTGCCGCTTGGTATAATTGCGTGTTCACCGCGCCTGGTGTCTGCACCGACTTGCTGCCGCAGCGCTCGCGGCTGAGCCTCGCCCCTGCCGGCGGACATCGATGAAAGACGGCTGCTGTCGAGAAGCGGAGCTACTCCCCGACCGACCCGGCGGGCGGGCCGGAGGGCGCGAGGTACCGGCGCGGACGGCCGCGATCGCGCTGTCCGTGCCCAATCCGGTCGGGCGCCCTTCCTCCCAACTGCGTGCATGGCCTCTGGCCGTGCTCGTGATCGCTGCCGTCATGGGGGTGGCTGTTCCGGCGCAGGCGCCGAAAGCCCAGGATACCGTCCGCGCCTCTGAGCGCGCGGGCGAGCGGCTGCGTGCGTTGCTGCGCGAGGCCGAAGCCCTCGCGTCACAGCAGAGCAAGCTCCTGAACGAGCTGCGCGGGCTCGAACTCGACCGGCAGAACAAGTCGGCGGAGCTGGCGCGCGTCGAGGGCGAACTCGTGGATACCGAACGGAGGCTGGCAGAGTCGGCGTCGCGGAAGGATGCCCTGCAACGCACCGCGGAGGCCGAAGCACCGGAAATCGCGGCCCGGCTCGTTCAGCTATACAAGATGGGACGCGCTGGATACTGGCGCCTGCTGCTCGACGTCGATGATTTCCGCTCGGTCGGGCGTGCCTATCGTACGGCGGCGGCACTCAACCGGATCGATCGGGATCGCGTGGCGGCCCACCAGCGCACGCTCGACGCGCTCGCGCGGGAGCTGAAGGACCTCGAAGCCCGCAGAACCCGGTTGACGACACTGCGGGCCGAGGCGGTGCGCGCGCGTACCGCCCTCGACCGGAGCGTCGCCGCCCAGAACGCGATGATCGACGCGATTGACGCGCGCCGCGACCTCAACGCGCAGATGTCGAGCGAACTGCTGGCCGCCCAGCAGCGGCTGCAGGCGTCTCTGTCGCAGGCCGGCTCGAACGGTCCGCCTGTCTCCCTGCCGCTCGAAGCATTCCAGGGCGCACTTCCCTGGCCGGCCCGAGGCTCGCTGGCCAGCCGCTTCGGGCGTCAGGACAACAGCCGCTTCGGTACGTCCGTCGTCAGAAACGGCGTCGAAATCAGCGTCGCCGAAGGTCAGCCGGTTTCCGCCGTCCACGAAGGGACCGTGGCCTTCGCCGATCAGTTCACGGGCTACGGCACGCTCGTGATCATCGAGCACGGCGACCGCGCCTTCTCGCTGTACGGGCATCTTGCCGCGGTCCATGTCTCTAGGGGCGAGCGGGTGGAGGCGGGAGAGCGGATCGGGGTCTCCGGCCGGAATCCCGGCGGCAACCCCGCACTGTACTTCGAGTTACGCGTCGACGGCCGGCCCGTCGATCCATTACAATGGCTTCAGAAAGGGACTCCATGAGCCTCAGGACGCGTCTGTCGGTACTCCTCCTTTCCACGCCGGTGCTGGCCTTCGTCCTCGTGGGAGGCCTTCTCGGCCAGCGACCGGCCGCGAGCGGAGGGCAGTTCGCGCACCTGCGCCTGTTCCAGGAGGTCGTTGACCTCGTCATGCGCAACTACGTGACCGAGGTCGAGCCCGAGCACGTGATGGACGGCGCCATGCGCGGGCTGGCTGACGGGCTCGATGCCGACAGCGCGTACCTGCGCCCCTCGATGGTACGGGCGCTCGATGGCGGAGCGAATCCCCCCGATGGCGACGTCGGCATCGAGCTGACGCGGCAGTACTACCTGCGCGTGATCGCCGCACGGGAGGGGTCGCCGGCTGCCAGGGCCGGCCTCCAGACCGGCGACTACGTCCGCGCGATAGACGGCAGGTCGACACGGGACCTGTCGGTGTTCGAGGGCAGCCGGCTGCTCGCGGGCAAGGCGGGAACGAAGACGACGTTGGCCATCATCC
>DATIEW010000436.1:0-2542 GCA_035455585.1 Vicinamibacterales bacterium
ATCAAGGACGGGATCGTCTACGACGCAAAGAAGCTGCTGGCGGACGTCGCGGCGATGGTCGAGGCCGGCTGGCGGGAGTACGGCCGCATCGATGTCCTCGTGAACAACGCGGGCGTCGTGGCCGAGGCGGCGATTGTTCCCGAGAAGATCCCGCACGAGCTCTTCGAGCAGACGATGCGTGTCAACGTGCTGGGGACGTGGTACTGCTGTCGCGAAGTGGCCGCGCGGCAGCTCGCGGACGGGAAGGGCGGTTCGATCATCAACATCGCGTCGATCTCGGGGCTCCTGGGCGCCGCGGATTTTCCCACGGCGTATCAGACGTCGAAGGCCGCGGTCATCAACCTCACGCGTAACCTGGCGTGCAGCTGGGCGGATCGCGGGATCCGCGTGAATGCCATCGCGCCGGGGTGGTTCCCGAGCGAGATGACGGGCCCGGTCTTCGGCATCGAGGCCTTCCATCGATGGGCCAGCGAAGCGGCGCCGCTCCGGCGCATCGGCGATCCGCGCGAGCTCGCCGGACCGCTGCTGCTCCTCGCCTCCGGCGCCGGCAGCTTCATGACGGGCCACACGCTCGTCGTCGACGGTGGACTGTCATCGGCGGGCGCGGGCGGGAACATGCCTCAGAGCGTCAGCGACCTCTTTGCCGCCACGGTGCCGAACGATCTCGGCAAGCGCATCGGAGTGGCGAAGTAGCGATCAGGGATCAGGGAGCAGAACGTGCTATTTGCCAGCCCTTGAGCCCTGAGCCCTGAGCCGGCTTGAGCCCTGAGCCCAGAGCCTTGAGCCTACTCCTGTCTCAACGCCACAATCGGGTCGATCCGCATGGCGCGGCGCGCGGGGACATAGCAGGCAAGCGCCGCGACGGCGAGGAGCACAGCAGCTGTGGCGGCGTAGCTGACTGGATCGAACGGCGTCACCTCGTACAGCATCGTCGCGACGATCCGCGCCAGTCCGAGCGCGCAGGCGATGCCGATGAGGACGCCCGCGACGGCCAGCTTCATGCCGCCACCGACGACCAGGCGCAGCACGTCGCCGCGCTGCGCGCCGATGGCCATCCGCAGCCCGATCTCCTGCGTCCGCTGGCTGACGCTGTAGGCGACGACGCCGAAGAGGCCGACCGCGGCGAGGAAGAGCGCAATGAACGCGAACAGCCCGAGCAGCAGCATCGAGAATCGACGCTGGGCGAGCGACTCGCTCACGACGGTCGCGAGCGGCGTCATCGCAAAGGCAGGAAGCGTGCGATCGATGTTCTGGATCGTCTGGCGGACCGATGTGGCGAGCGCAGTGGGATTGCCGGGCGTCCGCGCCACGACCCACATGCCGCTGAACGGATCCTGATCGTACGGCACGTACATCGTCGGCGCGGGGTTGGCCTCGAGGCTGGCGTCGCGGATGCTGCCGGACACGCCGACGATCTCGTAGAATCCGTCGGTGCCGTTGCCGATGTCGATGGCCTGTCCGATCGGATCGACGTCCGGAAAGTGACGCTCGACAAACTTCTGATCGACGACCGCGACCTTGGGCGCCTTCTCGCCGTCGCGCTCGGTGATTGTCCGGCCGCGCACGAGCGGGATACCCAGCGCTTCGAAGTACCCGGGGCTCACGACGCGATAGTTCGCCGACGGCCCTTCGTTGGGCTTTGGCTCGGGCCGTCCCTGAATCGTGAAGGACAGTATGTAGTCGCCCCGCATCGGCAGCGACTGCGTCATGCCGGCGGCCGTAACGTCGGGAAGCGCGTCGAGTTCCTCGAGGAGCCTGGTGAAGAACGCAACCCTGTGTGGAGCCTGTGGATAGGATGTGTTCGGCAGCGCCACGCGGAACGCGAGGACGTGTTCGGGCCGGAATCCCGGCTCGACGCTCGTGAGACGCGCGAAGCTCCGCAGCAGAAGCGCTGCCCCGACGAGCAGGACGATCGACATCGCGACCTCGGCGACGAGCAGCCCGTTCCGCACCCAGCGCCCGCCCGAGGCCGTGGACGAGCGGCCGCCTTCCTTGAGCACGGATCCAATCGTGTTGCGCGACGCCTGCCAGGCCGGGGCGAGGCCGAAAAGGATGCCGGTGGCGAGCGATACCCCGAGCGCGAAGAGCAGCACCGGGACGTCGATCGAGATGTTGCCGGCTCTCGGAATGCTGCCCGCGCTGAGCGTCTGGATCGGACGGATCGCGAGGTACGCCAGCAAAAGCCCCACGCCTCCTCCGGCCAGCGCGAGGACGATGCTTTCAGCGAGCATCTGGAGCACGAGACGCCCCCGGCCCGCGCCGAGCGCCGTCCGGATCGCGAGCTCCTTCCCGCGCACAGACGCGCGGACGAGCAGCAGGTTGGCCACGTTGGCGCACGCGATCAGGATCACGACGGCGACGGCCGAGAGAAGCGTCAGCAGCGCCGGCCGGATCCCCGCGACGATGTTCTCCTGCAGCCCGATGACTTCAGCCGACTCGTTGGCGCTGAACTGGGGATACTGAACTGCGAGACGCTCCGAGATGGTCTTCATCTCGGCGCCGGCCTGCTCCACGGTGATGCCCGGCTTCAATCGCGCGATGA
>DATIEW010000437.1:0-4109 GCA_035455585.1 Vicinamibacterales bacterium
CAGCAGCGCCGGCCGGACGACCCGTAGGAGCCTCACGGCCGCGCCCCCTTGCCGCTCACCTCAAGCGTCATGAGATACGCGACGAGGTCGCGAACTTCGTCGCCCGTCAACCCATAGTCCGGCTGCAACGTGCCGGATTTCCATGTCTGCGGCTCTGACAACCATGCCTCGATCCAGCTCGGCCGCAGACGCCGCCCCGTGTCGCTCAGGTCCGGTCCTACGTATCCGCCGCTCCCTCCAACGATGTGACAGCTCCGGCAGCCGAGGGTGCCGAACAGACGCTCGCCTCGCCGTGCGGCGTCGGCGTCCACTTTGAACTCGCGGTCGAGTCCGTCGTCCACGAAGACAGCCGACATGTAGTCGCTGAGCAAGGCCGCCTCGGTGGCCGTCATCCTGAAGAGCGGCATCCGCTCCTCGAGCGCGACGCGGACGGCGCCGGGATTCTGGAGATACTCGACCAGGTAGTCGCGCTGGAGCTGGCTACCGATCCGATCGAGCGGCACGGTCGAGAGTGTGCCGCCGTACCCACGCAACTGGTGGCACGACAGGCAACGGTACCGCCTCATCAGTGCGCCGGAGACGCCCTGCGGCTCGTACGGTTCCGGTCGGGCCGCCGTGGTCACGCGCGAGGCGGGCAACTCCGTCTTCCTGATGCTGAGCAGGCCGAGAACGACCGAGGCCGTGTCCAGCTCGGTGAAGGCATAGGTCGGCATCCGTGAGCCTTCGGTGAGCTTCTCCGGGTCTCGCACTTTCAGGAACAGGAAGTTCGGCAGCGTGGCGGCGGCCCCTTCTCCTTTGAACTCGGCCGGGTCCACGGGACGGTCGCCGATGCCCGCGAGGCTCGGCCCGATCTTCGGCAGGTTCTCCATTCCGGCGAACCGATGGCACCCGTAGCAGCCGTGCCGCACGAACGCGTCGCGCCCCTGCTCGACGAGCGACGGGTTCTGGTAGCGCGCCTCCGCCGTCCGCGCCGGCTCGTCGGGACGGACCAGTTCCTCGGTCAGATAGGCAGCCAAATCCCTGATCTCGTCGTCGGTGAAGCGGTAGCGGAGCATGAGCGTGTCCGGCTGGTCCCGCATCGGATCCTTCAGGAAGCCGAACAACCAGTCGCGGCGCACCTTGCTGCCGACCTGCGACAGCTCGGGTCCGAGCGTCCCTCCGCGGCCGTCAATCTGGTGGCAGGTGACGCAGCGTGCCTCGCGGAAGAGGACGCGGCCGCGCGCGGGGTCGGCCCTGGTCCAGTCCACCGCCGAGGAGTCGAGCGGGGCCACGGCGCGCTGAGCGAGCAGGAACGCGCTCAGGCCGGAAATCTCCTCCGGCGTCAGGCGGAAATTAGGCATGCGTGCCTGCGACAGGTAGTCGCGCGGGTTCGCCAGCCAGCCCTCGACCCAGCCCGGCTGCAGCTTGTATCCGACGCTCTCGAGACGCGGAGCGCGGCTTTCGGCCCGAGAGAAACCTGGAATATCGTGACAGGCGGCACAGCCCGCTGCCGCGATCCGCTCGCGGCCCGAGGAGAGCCAGAACGCCTGCCGCACCGCGCGCTCGCGATGGCATGCACCGCACTTCGCCTCGATCATCTGACCGGTGCGAATCGTGTCGGACCAGTACGGGATACGCCGATGCGCCGCGGCGTGGTAGGTAGTGGCCTCTCCCTGCCCGCCATGACAGGTTACGCATCCGTACCGATCGGGGGGATGTGTTCGCAACCACCCGCCCGGGTGCGCGGCGAAGGGTTGATTGGCTCCGGCGAACGCCGGATCGTCCACGCCGAGATGGCAGGTTGTGCAGCGATCCACGCGGTCCAGGTCGGTCAGCCAGATCTGGCGGATGCCACCGACCGGCGGCGCCAGGCTCAGTGCGTGCGGGTCCTTGACCTCTCGTTCGAGGCGCGCGAATCCGGCCTGGGTCGTGCGCCATTCGGCGAGGTATTCGGTGAAGAAGACCCAGCAGAAGATCGCGAGGAACGCGACGCCAAGCGCCGCGAACGCACTGTGGAGGCGTACGGACGAAACCTGCGGCTCGCGCATGGTCGATCACCCGCTCCAGGGCCAGACCCAGGCCCAGTTCGGCCCGCGGAAGAACGTGCCGATCAGGGTGAGCAGGATCGCGATGGACGCCAGCACGCCGAAAATCCAGTTCGCCCGCCGCCGCTCCGTCGCAAACCATACGCCGACTCCGCGCGGATCCCGATCCAGGTACGGTGTCAGCAGCAGGAGCAGCACCACCACAGTTGGCACCAGGACACCCCCGATGAAGGCACTGTAGTGGACAAGCTCCTGGAGCCCCAGGAAATACCAGGGCGCCTTCGCGGGGTTCGGCGTGCGGGTGGGATCCGCCATATCTTCGAGCGGCGCATCAAACAGGAGTGAGACAGCGTGCAGAACGACGAGCACGGCCAGCAGAAGCAGCAGCTCCCGGTGCAAGAGGTGCGGCCAGCTCATCACCTCGTCCTCGGGATCCGCCTCGACGACGGGCTGCGCCGGGCGGTCGGTCAGCGCCATCAAGCCGTAGCTGCGTGTCGAGGCAGGAAAGCGGCCAGCGAGCGTTTCCTCGATCGCGGGCGGCGCCGCGGCGGCCGGCGCGCTGAGCGCGTCCTTCCGCACTCGGAAGAAGTGCACGCCGACGAGCGCCAGCGCAGCTCCCGGCAGGACGACGCAGTGCAGCACGTAGAAGCGCAGCAGCGCGCCGGGCCCGATTACGTGGCCGCCGAGCAGCAGGTACTTCACGGTGTCGCCGAGCCAGGGGGCGTAGCCGGCCATGTTCGAGCCGACCGTGATCGCCCAGAACGACAACTGATCCCAAGGCAGGAGGTAACCGGTGAACGAAAGGCCGAGCGTCAGCAACAGCAGCAGCACGCCGATCACCCAGTTGAACTGACGCGGCGCCTTGTAGGCGCCGGTGAAGAACACGCGGCACATGTGGAAGAACACGACCGCGACCATCGCGTGCGCCGCCCAGCGGTGCATGTTGCGGAGGATGGTCCCGAAGGTCACGACGAACTGAAGGTCCTTCATGCTCCGGTAGGCATCCCCCGGCGTCGGCGTGTAGTAGAACATCAGCGCCACGCCCGTCACGATCAGCACGAAAAACAGGTAGACGCTGATGAGCCCCAGTCCGAGGGTGTAGGACGCACGCAGGCTGTGCGGCCGAACCTTGGCCGGATGGACGTGCAGGAAGAAACTCGAGATCATCGCGGCGGCACGGTCCTTGTCGGTCCGCGGCCAGCCCACCCGGAAGATCGAGCGGCTCGTGCTCGTCATCCACGTCCGCACGGCTGCTGCCGGAGACGCCATCTCACACCTTGAACCGGTACTCGGGATCGACGATTCGCCCCTCGTCCACGACGAGCTCGCCGCGTGGCGACTTGTTCAGTCCGAACCACGCCAGCGGCCGTGGGGCGGGTCCCTTCGCGACACGCCCGTTCGCATCGAACCTGCTGCCGTGGCATGGGCAGGCGAAGCCGTCCCCTTGCTCGTAACGTACCGTGCAGCCGAGGTGCGTGCATATGGCCGAAATCGCGTAGTAGCCGTCGGCGCCGTTGAAGACGAAGAGGCGTCGGTCGGGGAGGAACGTCGCCTCGCCGGCCGGGAAGTCCTCCGGCCGCCCCACGGGAAAACGGCTCGGCGGCTCGTACAGCACGTTCGGGAAGAGGAACCGGACGGTGGCGGCCAGAAACCCGAACACGCCGGCCACGATCGTCGTCGTGCCGGTCGCGAACAGGAACCGCCGGCGTCCGGGATCCGCGCTCGCGTGAACGCCGGCCGCGCTCGCCGCAGGCTGCGCCGGTCCGATGCCGCTCCGGCGAGCGAACGGCCATCGAGGCCTCATTCCCATACCTCCATCTCCTCGGCGAACAGCTGGAGTGACGATGCCGGAGTGTCGTCCACTTCGAGCAGCTCCATCGTGATTGCGCCGGTCGGACAACGGTCCGCGCACAGACCGCAGCGAATGCAGCGTTCCTCGTCCTTCAGAATGGCGCCGCCGGCCGGTGTGACCTCCAGGGCCTCGCGCAGGGGCACGACACCAGCTCCCTCGAGCCGGCCGAGCGACACGAGCTTGAGACAATTCTCCGGACAGATGTCCACGCAGCCGGCGCAGAGGATGCACTT
>DATIEW010000438.1:0-3628 GCA_035455585.1 Vicinamibacterales bacterium
AGCGGCGGAGATCCGCCGCCCCGGTCGCGACGGACGTGGAGGCGCTCCCCGCCGCGGGCTCGATCTCGATCACCGGGTCGGCAGGCTCACCAGCGACTTGCACCGGCATGAACTGTCGGCGCCAGTCCCGATGCGACCCGCACGGGGAGCTGCCGACAGCTTCCGCCGCCAATGCCACGACCCCGAACGACCAGATGTCCGACCGGCTGTCGGCCGCGCGTCCCCTGGCCTGCTCGGGACTCATGTAGGCCGCAGTGCCGAGGTTGACGCCGAGTCCGGTGACTGCGGGAGAGGTCATGGTTGAAGGGACGGGTCTTGTGGGCTCATCGCGTCCATACGCCGAGCACCGTCCCGCTCACTTCCCCCTGCTGGCGATCGCACGGCGAATGGCGCTCGCCGTCGCGGTGGCGCGCATATCGACGATGCGCCGGCCCAGCTCGAGCGCCTTCTCCTTGTCGGCAATCGAGAAGCCATCGATGGTTGCCTTGCCAGCGGCCACACGCGCCGACCAGCGCACCGACTCCGGATCGGTCACCATCATGTTCAGCGTGATGCCGGGATCGTCGTGAAGTCCGTCGGACGGCGCGTCTGGCTTCGTCGCACCGATGTCCTCCAGCAGCCGGGCCACCGACGCGTAGTCGTAGTATTCCGGGATGTGCGCCACGACCGGGCTGGCGTTCCATTCGGTGTTGAGCTTCTGCGCGACGTTGCGCATTCCCGTGGTATTCCCGCCGCTGTCGCCGATCAGGATGATGTTCCGGAAGCCGTGCGTCCTGAAGCTGCGCACGACGTCGGTGAGCATCGCCTCGAACGTCTCCTGCCGCATGCTGATCGTACCGACCGTCGTCATGTGACCGCTCTTCGGCTCGATGTTCCCCTCGGGTACGAGCGCGATGATCGGCGCGCAGAGCGCGTCGCCGAGCTTGCGCGCGATGGCATCGCAGTTCGCGCGCAACACGTAATTGTGCTTGCCGAGCGCGAGCCACGGCCCGTTCGGCTCGATGCCGCCCGTCGGAACGATGACGGTCGTCTTGCCGGCCTTCATCGCGTCGCGCACGTCCATCCAGGTCATCTCTTCGATCCAGACGGTGTCGGGCGGCGTGAGCGGGTTCGGCGTATCGATGCAGTTGTAGGGATTGTTGCGGCACTGCCCGCCGCCCGCTGTGCGGGGATCCGGCGCCTGCCCCCGGCCGCGGCCGCGGCCCGCCTGTTGCTGCTGACCGGCCTGGCCGGACCGGGCAAGCATGTCCGAAGACGGATGGACGGCGAGCACGAGAGCAGCACTCAGAACACAGGCGGCTCGGGACATGGTGAGCTCCTCGCTGTGAATCAACCCCGCGATTCACTTGTGTTGAGTCGTTCTGAGTTGTGAGTCATGAGTTCTGAGGAGCTCCTGACACGTCGGAACTGCTCGAAACTCAGGACTCAGGGTCAGGACTACAGCCGGAATTCATCTCGATTCAAGTGAATTCCGGTCCAGTCGACCCGACGGAACGGACGATAGCGCCGGGCGGAACGAGCGTCAAGCCCCGCGCACGCTAGCAGCCCGTGGTGAAACGCCAGCTGCATTCGGCCGGCGAGGCATCCCCGCCGGGTGCGTTGCTCCTTCCTCAAATACTCCCGGTATTCTCGGTCGTCGCGCCTTGCCGACGGGGCGCCTCGCCGCCCTCGGTGCGACGCTGGCGGCTCAGCACGGGCTGCTAGTGTCCCGACCCGGTGATTCGCACTAGCCGTGTCCTGCAAGGTGTCGCCCCCGGCTGGGAATCTGGTCTATGCTCTCCGCATGACCATGAAGCACATCGCCCCAGTCCTCGCGCTCGCTCTGCTGTTGCCGATGCCGGGGCACGCCTGGCAGCGGGACGCCTACGACTACTGGCGCGTCCAGCGCGACATGATTCAGCGCGGCCAGCAGGCCCTGATGATGTGCAACGGACTGTTCACGTCGAACCGGACGCTCGAGCAGGTCTTTGCGCAAGAGCTGGCCTACCTCCGGCAACCGATCGGCACGCCACAGGGAGGCGACTACGTCGTCGACCGCGCACGGCGCGCCGTGGCGGTCGGCGCCCCTGGTAGTGCCGTGCCGGTCATGCGCGCGACGTTTCGCGAGGGACTCGGGTGCGTCGTCTTGTCGCCCGACCAGGCGTTGGAGGATGTCGACAGCCTGCCGGTCCTGACGCTTGCGCCGCCGCCGGGCGATCCAGCGCGCACGCCGTGGCCGGATGGCGACGCGATCGCGGACACGACTCCTCCACCGGGCATCGATGCCGCCGCGCTGCAGGCGGCGTCGGACTGGGCGTTCACCCGCGAGTCGCGCGAACAGGTGACGCTCAGCCTCCTCGTCGTGCACCGCGGCCAGATCATCCACGAGCGCTACGCGCCGGGGGTCGACATGACCACCAGGACGCGTACCTGGTCGACCGCCAAGAGCCTCGCGGCCACGCTCATCGGCCTCCTCGCCGACCAGGGACGCCTGGCGCTCGACAAGCCCCTGGGATTCAGCTGGCTTCCGAGGGCGGGCGCGTCGGAGAAGGACCCGCGTTCGGCCATCACCCTCCGCCACGTCCTGAACATGTCGAGCGGGCTGGAGACGGTGGACAACGGCGGGCTCGAGTACGCGACGGGCTCCGGGATGGCGTACTGGGCTGGAGCGAGCTCGGTCGAGGGTGCCCGCAGCCGCGGCCTGATTCGCGAACCTGGCACCAGCTGGGACTACGAGAACTACGACACGCTGCTGGCCGTCTACGCGATGAAGCTCGCGATCGGCAACGATCAGGAGTATCTCGCGTTTCCGCGGAAGGCGCTGCTGGATCGCATCGGCATGCGCAACACCCTCGTCGGCGTCGACCGCTTCGGGGATTTCATCCTCAGCAGCCAGGTCTACACGAACGCCCGCGACCTCGCCCGGCTCGGGCTGCTCCACCTGCAGCAGGGAACGTGGAACGGCCAGCGCCTTCTCTCGCAGGCGTGGATTGACTTCGTGCGCACGCCGGCCCCGGCGACGGCGCAGCGCGGCAACCAATACGGTGGGCACTGGTGGCTTGTACCCGACAACCGCCAGGACGTCCCGAAGGACGCGTACTCGACCGCCGGCAACCGCGGCCAGTTCGTCATCGTCGTGCCCACGCACGATCTCGTCATCGTGCGGCGCGGCCTGGACTTCGGCCGGCAGGGGTTCGATCGCTGGGACCTGACGCGCGAAGTCCTGAAGGCCTTCCGGCCCGTGTCGCAGTAGCGGAAACCACCGCCGTGTCGCTGGACGTCAGAGGACGACTCGGCCCGTACGAGATCACCGCATCGCTCGGTGCGGGCGGAATGGGTCAGGTCTATCGTGCCCGCGACACCCGGCTCGGACGCGATGTCGCCGTGAAGGTGCTGCCGGAACACCTGGCGAACGACGCGAACGCGCTCGGCCGATTCCAGCGGGAAGCGCGTGCGGTCGCCGCGCTCTCCCATCCGAGCATTCTCGCACTCTACGACGTCGGCGATGACAAGGGCATCGCGTACGCGGTCACCGAACTGCTCGTCGGCGAAACGCTCCGCGCGCACATCGGTCGAGGCCCGATGTCGGCGGGCCGGGCGATCACCGTCGCGGTTTCGATCGCGGACGGGCTGGCCGCCGCCCATCAGA
>DATIEW010000439.1:0-2188 GCA_035455585.1 Vicinamibacterales bacterium
GTCAAGGACGGATCGTCATACAAGGAGCAGCCGGTGACGATCGGCGCGACGAGCGCGCTCGACGCAGTGCTCACGTCCGGCGTCGACGAGGGCACAGTCGTCGCCAGAAACGTCGCCCCCTCGGCGGCCGCGTCCGACAACAGGCAGGACGGCACGCCGCCGGGGACCCGGCGATGATCGCGCGTCTGCTCAAACGGCTGCGCACCCGCAACAGCCTGCTGATGATCGGGATGTTGGTCCTCGTTGGCGGGGGCCTTTTCGCGACGGTCGGGCGTGGCTCGGTGCCAGACCTCCCGACCGCGGAGGTGACGCGCGGCGAGTTCGTCGACGCCCTCGAGCTCCGCGGCGAGATCCGGCCGCTCCGATCCGTCGTGCTGTCGTCGCCGATGCAGTCGGGCGAGCTCCAGATCCTCAAGCTCGCGTCGAACGGCTCGAAGGTCAAGGCCGGCGACGTCGTCGTGCAGTTCGACGGCACGACGCTGCAGCGGACGATCCAGGAGAAGCAATCCGAGTTGAAGCAGGCCAGCGCCGAGATCGAGCAGGCGAACGCGCAGGCGCGCATCACCAACGAGCAGAATGCCACGGCGCTGATGAAGGCGAAGTACGACATCGAGCGCGCGAAGCTCGACATCAACCGGGGAGAGACCGTGTCCCGGCTCGACAACGAGAAAGCCAGGCTCGCGCTTGCCGATGCCGAGCAGCGGCTGAAGGAGCTCGAAGAGAAGATGCGCTCCGACAAGACGAGCGCAGAGGCCGATCTCTCGAGCAAGCTGCGCAAGCGCGAGAAGGCGCTCTTCGACCTGAAACGCGCAGAGGATGGCCTGGAGAGGCTGCAGCTCAAAGCGCCGACCGATGGCGTCGTGAACGTGCTGCCGAACTATCGGGCCGGGAGCATGATGGGAGCCGCGCCCGAATTCCGCCAGGGCGATCGCGCCTGGGCCGGCGCGGCGATCATGGAGTTGCCGGACCTCTCGTCGGTGCATCTCCTCGCGCGCCTGGACGAATCTGACCGCAGCCGGTTGAAAGCCGGACAGGCGGCATCGGTTCGAATCGAGGCGGTGCCCGGGACCGACTTCAAGGCCAGGATCGACAGCATCTCGATGCTCGCCCGCGTGGACTATCAGGGCACCTGGCCGCCGCCACGCAACTTCGATCTGGATCTCGTGCTGCTCGACGTAGACCCGCGGATCCGGCCGGGCATGACCGCCGTCGCGCGGATTGCGACCGAGCGGATCCCGAACGTGGTGCTCATTCCCTCCGAAGCCATTTTTCAGCGCGACGGCGCGTCGATTGTGTACGAACTCGACGGTTCGGAGTTCCAGGAGCGCCGCGTCCGGATCACGAAGCGCGGCAAGGAACAGGCGGTGATCGGGTCCGGTATCGAACCCGGCGCTCGCATTGCGACCAGGCGTCCATCGCCCGAGATGATCAGGAGGTCCGAATGACGCGCCGCCGCTACGTCTGGCCCGCCATTGGTCTCGTCGTCGTGGCGATCGGGGCCGCGGCCGTCTTCGCCGTGCCCCGCCTGCCGGAACGGGGCAACGCCGTCCCGACTGGCTACGTCACCAAAGGACCGCTGAAAGTGACCGTCCACGCAAACGGGGAGCTGCGTGCCGGCCGGACCATGACGCTCGTGACCCCGCCGGTCGGCGGCATGCTCCGCATCGTCCAGATGAAGACAACGGGGATGCCGGTGAAGAGCGGCGAGGTCGTCATGGAGTTCGATCCTGGCGATCAGGTGTACGCGCTCGAGCAGGCCAAGTCCGAGCTGGCTGAAGCCGAGCAGGAAATCGTCAAGATGAAGGCCGACGCCGACGTGCAGAAAGCGCAGGACGACGTGGCGCTGCTGACGGCGCGGTTCGACGTCCGGCGCGGAGAGCTCGACGCGAGCGGCAACGAGCTCATCCCGGCCGTCGAGGCGCAGAAGAACGTGCTGACGCTCGAGGAGGCGCGGCGGCGTCTCGCGCAACTCGAAGAGGACGTGAAGTCGAGGGCCGCGACGAACCAGGCGTCCCTCGCCGTCGTGCAGGAGAAGCGGAACAAGGCGATGCTCGGGATGCAGCGTGCGCAGCAGCTCATCGACAGCCTGATCCTCCGGGCGCCGATGGACGGCACCGTCTCGGTCAAGGAGAATCGGGACGGGCTGATGATGTTCGGCCCGGGGATGGTCATTCCGGAGTACCGCGAG
>DATIEW010000440.1:0-2135 GCA_035455585.1 Vicinamibacterales bacterium
TTCGACGGCTTCACATCGCGATGCACCACACCCGTCCGGTGCGCCTTGTCCAGCGCGTCCGCGATGGCCACGGCGTACTGGAGGGTCTGCTGGAGCGGCAGTGCACCTCGCGAGAGCCGCGCGGCCAGCGTTTCGCCTTCGAGGTACTCCATCACGAAGGGCGACACGCCGGACTCGTGGCCCACGTCATGCACGACGCAGATGTTCGGATGGTTCAATACGGCGACGGCCCGCGCTTCGCGCTGGAACCGGCGGCTCAGGTCGGGATTCCCCGCGGCGGGGGGAAGGATCTGAGCGCCACGACGCGGTTCAGGCGCGTGTCGCGGGCCCTGTAGACCTCGCCCATTCCGCCGGCCCCAATCGCGCCGAGGATTTCGTAGGGTCCGAGCTTCTCGGATGGACTCAATCGCAGCGGGACCTTCCGCCGCGTGCGTGGCCGCCGGCAGCACGGGCGCGGGCCAAGAGAGACCATAACGAGAACGCAGGCCCTGAATCAACCCTTTGACAGCCCGTCGGCCGAGGCTCGAAGCGGCACAGGAGCAGGGCACCGTTCATCGCGATTTGAATCCCGCCAGCATCAAGGTTCGTGTCGATAGCACCGTCAAAGAGCTCGATTCCGGGCGGTTAGAACAGCCGCTGCCGCGGAAAAGCGCGCTCGAGCGCGGCGTCCACGCGATCGCGCGAGAACTGACGCTCGTCGCAGAGAAACGCGATCAGACCGTCGCGATCCGGCTCTTTGAACGTGATGTGATAGTCGTCGGTGACGTCGGGCGCGAGGTAGATCCGGCGCAGCGGCTCCGGATCGCCGATCGCTTTTCGAATCTCGGCCGGCATCGCCTCGATCCGGCCGTACTGCGCCACCAGCTTCAGCGCCTTTTTCGGGCCGATGCCGTGAAGGCCGGGGTTGAAATCGGTGCCGACGAGCAGCGCGAGATCGATCAACCCCTCGCGATCGATGCCCCAGCGCCGCAGGGCCGCGTCGAGCTCGATCACCTCGGGCTCGAGGGGCCGGAACGCGCCCTGGCTGGGCAGGAATTCCCTGCCGCCGATGGTGAGGAATCGCAGCAGCCGGGGCGCGTCGAAGAGCAGCGTGTCGTAGTCCTTGCTCACCGCCGCCCACGCGTCGCCCCGGCGAGCCATGTGCGCCGCCTGGGCTTCGCCCTCGGATGGCGCCTGGACGCTGGGCAAGCCGAGCAATCGCAGCAGCTCGATCGCCTCGGCCACCATCGCGCGCGACAGGCGCGACGTCATGGTCGCCTTCGCGTAGGCCTGAGCCAGATCGCCGCGCGCCAGCGCCTCGGCCCGGCCGCGCTCGAACTCGGCCTTCACTTCCCGTCGCCGATCGATCTCCGCCGCCTTGAGCACCGGCGGCGCGCCGTCGAAGACGAACACCAGCCTCGGCGCCGACTCGGCGAGCAGGCGCGTCGTCCTGAAGAACAGTCCCGACAGGTGCGACGTGACGCGTCCCTGCCGGTCCATCAGCGGTGAGCCGTCGCGCAGGCGGATGAGGGCGAGGAACTGATAGAGCTCGCCATTGCCGTCGATGGCCAGCGTCCTGCCGTGGAGTTCAGCCAGCGTGACCGGTTGCGGCTGCACAATCGGGGTGAGGACGACCCCCATCGGGACATGCTACCGCCGGGAGGATTGACGGGTATCACCGACACGCATTACGACCTGCGGCCGTGCTTCCGTGAGAGCAGCAAAGGCGTTCCGGCCTGCCTTCGTCATCGCCATCACCTGTGAGAAAGTAAGCGCCGTGCAATGCGCGTCATGCCGCCGGGACATTCCGGACGGAAGCATCGTGTGCCCGTTCTGCGCCGCGACTCAAGGGGACGCGAGCCGCTCGGTCCCGGCCTTCGCCGAGGGCGAGACCAGGCTCGACCCTGCCGACCCCGGCCCCCCTTCGACCCGCACGGGTCAACCTCCCGCGCGGCCTGATCTGTCACGGTCCGATGCCCAGTACGGCCGCTTCCTGCCCGGAACGACCGTCGGCCAGCGCTACCGTATTGTCGCGTTGCTCGGCCGAGGCGGCATGGGCGAGGTGTACCGCGCCGACGACCTCAAGCTGGGGCAGCCGGTGGCGTTGAAGTTCCTGCCAGGCCGCCTGGTCGACACTGATGAGCATGTCCAGCGGC
>DATIEW010000441.1:0-2803 GCA_035455585.1 Vicinamibacterales bacterium
GGACGACACCGCTTGCGGGTTCGTCGACTGGGGCGTGCGCTTGCGAGCGATCGATGCGGCCGGCGTGATGACCTCACGGATGTCCGCGTCGAAGAACGGCGAGTGCGCCTGCCACTCGTCGATCGTCAGATCGCCGAACGAGCGGCCTGAGGCGACGAGCCGCCTGACGAGCGCGGCCACACAGGCGTGCGCATCGCGGAACGGCACCCCCCTGGCCACGAGGTAGTCCGCAACGTCGGTCGCCAGCAGCAGGCCCGAGGCCGCTCGTGCGGCGACGCCCTCGTTCACTGTGATCCCCGACACCACCGACGACATCGCGGCGAGGCAGGCATGAACGGTGTCCTCGGCCTCGAACAGCGCCTCCTTGTCCTCCTGCAGGTCCTTGCTGTAACCGACGGGCAGCCCCTTCATCGTGGCCAGCCAGCCGGTGAGCCGCCCAATCACGCGGCCCGTTTTGCCGCGCACGAGCTCGAGCGGATCCGGATTCTTCTTCTGCGGCATCAGGCTGCTACCCGTGGCCGCCGTGTCCGCCAGCTCGAACACGCCGAACTCCTCGGATGTGAAGAGCACGAGATCCTCGGCCAGACGGCTGAGATGCACCATCGTCAGGCTGCAGGCATGCAGGAACGACGACACGAAATCGCGGTCACCCGTCGCGTCGACGCTGTTGAGGACCACCCTGGCGAAGCCGAGGCGGTCGGCCAGCGCCGACACGTCCACGTCATAGCTGGTCCCGGCGACGGCGCCGGAACCGAGCGGCAGCTCGTCGAGGTCCTCGAGGACCGCGGACAGCCGGTGATGGTCGCGGCGGATGGCGGCGGCGTGCGCGAGGAAGAAGTGCGCGACGAGGATCGGCTGGGCGCGGCGCAGGTGCGTGTAGGCGGGCATGACCGCGCCTCCGGCGCCTTCGGCGCGGCCGGCCAGCACGGCCGCCAGCCCGGCAAGCGCGTGCTGCAGCTCCGGCACCCGGCGCTTGAGGTACAGACGCAGATCGAGCGAGACCTGCTCGTTGCGCGACCGCCCGGTGTGCAGCCTCCGGCCCGCGTCGCCGACGCGCTTCACCAGCTCACGCTCGACGAACGCGTGCACGTCCTCGTCCTGCATCGCGGCGTCCGAAGTGAAGAACGACGGATCGGATGCGCTGGCGAGGATCTCGCGAAGCCCGCCGTCGATCGCCGACGCATCGGCATCGCTGAGCACGCCCGCCCGCAGGAGCGCCTCGGCCCAGGCCAGGCTGCCGAGCACGTCATCCTCGAACAGACGCCGATCGAACCTGAACGACGCGCCGAATTCGAACAGCGCCGCGTCGGGATCTCCCTCGAAGCGGCCTGACCATAGATGGGCCACGGCTCCCAGCTCCTAGCTCCTAGCTCCTACGCATGTAGTCGGACGCGAACTCCTCCCGGGCGTCGAGCACGTGCGCCCGCACCGCGCCGGCCGCCAGCGCGCGCTGCCGGACGTCGGTCAGCTCGCGACCCTGGCCGAGGTCCAGCGTGACGGTCACGACCTCATCGTACCGCTCCGCCAGCCACGCGATCGCGGCCGAGGTTTCGACTCCGCCGTTGTATGCCAGAACGACTCTCTTCATTCTGCTTGCCTATCCCGTCCGGGGTGCGAGGTCCGGGATCCGGGGTCCGGGATCCGGCGTCCGGAACCCGACGAGCGAACACTCGCGAACCGCGAACCGAGAACCGCGAACCACGAACCACGGAGCTAGGTCATGTTCTGCAGCCGCTCGGCCAGCGCCGACGCCTGCGGCGCGGACCGGCAGACGATGAGGATCGTGTCGTCGCCGCCGATCGTGCCGATGATCTCGGGCAGGCGCGCGCGATCGATGGCGACCGCGAGCGGCTGCGCCTGGCCGGCATCCGTCTTCAGGACCAGAAGCTGCTCCGAGCGCTCGATGCGCCGCATGTACTCCGCGACGGCCCGGTGCAGAACGTCCTCCGCATCGGGGACCTGAGCGTCAGCCGCCGACGCGCGGCGGTACGCGCCGTCGGCCGCCCGCTTGACGAGGCCAAGGTCGCGGACGTCTCTCGACAGCGTTGCCTGCGTGGCCTCTACACCGCGGTCGCGAAGCAGTTGCCGAAGCTGCTCCTGGCTCGTAATCGCGTCGCCTTCGACCAGCTCGAGTATCAGCGCCTGACGGTGCGATTTCATGAGCCGCAGAATCTCACCGACACCAAACGACTGAATATACAACGTGGGTATACACAAATGCAAGGTATCCGCGCAAAAAGCTTGACGCTGGCGCCGCGCGGCTGTATATCTGAAGGTTCCGATGAATATGTATTCTCCCGTTCGGGTCGGGATCGCCGGGGCTACCGGCTATGCGGGCGTCGAGCTGCTCCGGCGCCTCGCCCGGCATCCCGCCGCGGACGTGCGCCTCGCGATGGGCTCGGGGGCCTCCGAGGGCCGCCGCGTGCCGGCGCTCGCGCGCATCTGGGACGAGCCGCTGGCCTCCTTCGACGTCGACCGGCTCGCGGCCGAGTCCGATGCCGTGTTCCTCGCCGTACCCGACACGCTTGCGGCCGAAACCGCGCCCGCTCTCGCGCAGCGCGGCGCGCGGGTCTTCGACCTGTCGGGCGCCTTCCGCCTTCGCGACGAGCAGACGCGCCAGCGCTGGTATCCGCACTCTCCGCCGGTCGACCTCGAAGTCGTGTACGGCCTCACGGAACGGAACCGCGCCGCGCTCCCGGCCGCCCGGCTGATCGCCTGTCCCGGCTGCTATCCGACGGCGGCGCTCCTGGCGCTCGAGCCGCTCACCCTCGCCGGCCTCGTCGAACCCGGCATCGTCATCGAC
>DATIEW010000442.1:0-3992 GCA_035455585.1 Vicinamibacterales bacterium
TTGAACCCGGGGAGCCGCGCCAGTACTTCGGGCTCGAGCGTCTCGACTGCGAACAGCGGCACCAGACCGACCATCGATCGCAGTCTCATCGGGAGACGCGTGCCGTTCGGCATATTGAGGACGTCGTAGAAGAACCCGTCCTCGTCGTTCCAGAGCTCGATCGCCTCGCCGCCGCGGTTGTTCATCGCGTGGGCGATGTAGAGGAAGTGCTCCCAGAACTTGCTCGCCACGTGCTCGTAGGCGGGGTTGTGATGCGCGAGCTCCATCGCGATGGCGAGCAGGTTCAGGGTGTACATCCCCATCCAGCTCGTGCCGTCGGATTGCTCCAGATGGCCGCCGGTGGGCAGCGGAGCGCTCCGGTCGAAGACCCCGATGTTGTCCAGGCCGAGGAAGCCGCCCTGGAACACGTTCATGCCCTCGGCGTCCTTGCGGTTGACCCACCAGGTGAAATTGAGGAGCAGCTTCTGGAAGACGCGCTGGAGGAATTGGACATCCCCCTTGCCGCGGCGCTTCTTCTCGATCTTGTAGACGCGCCAGGCAGCCCAGGCATGCACGGGCGGGTTGACGTCGCCGAACGCCCACTCGTAGGCCGGGAGCTGGCCGTTCGGGTGCATGTACCACTCGCGCAGCATCAGCAGGAGCTGCTCCTTCGCGAAGTCGGAGTCCACCAGCGCCAGCGGCACGCAGTGGAACGCGAGATCCCACGCGGCGTACCAGGGGTACTCCCATTTGTCGGGCATGGAGATGACGTCGGCGTTGTAGAGATGGGGCCACTCGTGGTTCCGTCCGCGCCGCCGCTCGCCGGGCGGGGTCGGCTGCCCCGGATCGCCGTCGAGCCAGTCCTTGATCACGAAGTGATAGAACTGCTTCGACCACAGCAGGCCGCCGAGGGCCTGGCGCATGACGTTGCCGCCATCCTCCGACAGATGGTCCGGAATCACCGTGGCGTAGAACTCGTCGGCCTCCTTCTGACGCGCGGCGAACACGCGGTCGAAATCCGCACCGACGCCCGGGCCGGCCGGGCGCACGTCGGTGAGCCTCAGCCGCAGGGCAGTCGAGCCGCCCGGCTCGACGGTCACGGCATAGTGCGCGGCGGCCTTGGTGCCGATCTCCACCGGGTTCACGGCCTCGCGCACGCCCTGCACGATGTAGTCGTTGATGCCGTCCTTGACGTACTTCGCGCCGTTCTCGTACCCGAAGACCCGTCGCGTGTTGGTGTCGTTCTCGGTGAACAGCAGCTCGGGCGTGCCGTCGCACGCAAGCCAGCGCATGCCGTACTGCGGCTCGTTCAGCTCGATCGCGCAGCCCGCCGTGTCCGCGCGCCTCAGCGACGGGCGCGACCCGTTCGAACCCCACGACCACGTGTTCCGGAACCAGACCGTGGGCAGTACCCGCAGGCGCGCCGCTTCCGGACCCCGGTTGAACACCGTGATCCGGACGAGCAGATCCTCAGGCGAGCCCTTCGCGTACTCGACCTGCACGTCGAAGTACCGATCGCCGTCGAAGACGCCGGTGTCGACGAGCTCGAACTCCTTTGCCCCCTTCCCCCGCCGTCGGTTTTCCTCCACGAGCGCGTTGTATGGAAACGCGGCCTGCGGGTACTTGTAGAGGAACCTCATGTACGAGTGCGTGGGCGTGCTATCGAGGTGGAAGTAGTACTCCTTCACGTCCTCGCCGTGGTTCCCTTCGTTGCCGGTCAGCCCGAAGGGCCGCTCCTTGAGGATCGGATCCCGCTCGTTCCAGAGCGCGAGCGCGAAGCAGATCTTCTGGTGCCGATCGCTGATCCCGGCGAGGCCGTCTTCGTTCCAGCGGTAGGCTCTCGACCGCGCGTGGTCGTGGCTGAAGAACTCCCAGGCGTTGCCGTACGGGCTGTAGTCCTCGCGGACCGTGCCCCAGGCGCGGTCGCTCAGATACGGTCCCCATCGCTTCCAGTGGGCCTTGCGCTCCCGCGATTCTTCGAGACGCTGCTGTTCTGCTGTCACGTCACTTCTCCACAATCATGACGGCGTGCCCGTCCGGGTCGCGGACGAGCGTGCCCTGACGGTATCCCATCCTCGAATCGGCCAGCCTGACGGCGCCCGGGGACACGAAGGCGAGCATCCGTCCCGGGAATCGCTTCAATGTCGCCGCGACGCTGCCCGTCACCACGCGCGTCTGCCAGGCGATCAGGTCGTTCGGCCGCGTGTCGGCCGGCGCCGCGCGCCCGTCGCCCGGCGCCAGGTAATCCAGGAACTCGACGCCGGGCCCGCTGGCCGCTCTGAGCGCTGTAATCCGCAGCCTCGCGCCGAACACGTTGTTGAGCCGCTCCTGTTCGATGCCGTGGTTCTCGCTCTGGCCGGCGATCTCCAGCCCGAGACCGTCGCGGTAGAACTTCAGGCTCGTCTCGGTGTCGCCGACCACGATGGCCGTGTGGTCGATCCCGAGGAACAGCCGGTTGGTGGGCCGACGCCATTTCGGCGCCCCCTTGTCGGGCGGAAACTCGAGGATCTCGAGCGCATGCCCGTCCGGATCCTTGAAGTAGAACGCCTCGATGCCGCCCGCGTTCGGATTCCAGTCCGGGAGCCGCTGCGGGCCGCTCGAGGCGTGCCGCACGTTGTGCGCCCGGAGCCTCGCGTACGCCGCGTCCATGTCGCTCACGATGATGGCGACGTGCTGGAACCAGCGATCGTTGCTCCGCGAGTCCACCGGAACCGGCCGCCCTTCGGGGGCGATGAAGTCCAGCAGATCCAGGGACTCGTCGCCCAGGCGGAGACGCACGGCGCGGAGGCGCAGTCCGAAGACGCCGTGCAGCCGTTCGTACTCGTCTCCGTCGACCTCGACGTCCGACACTTTCTCGAACGTCAGCACGCCGGTGAAGAACGCGACCGATCGGTCCATGTCCTCGACGACGATCGCCGGAGCGTCGACCGCCGTCACGCGCCCGGGGTCCGGAGCGTTTCGGGCCGCGATGGCCGACCGCCCCGTGGCGCCTCCGGCCAGCAGCGCCAGGGCGACGACACTCGACGAGACGGCGCGAACGAAGTTCATCACTGAAGCATTTCCTTCCGGGTCACACCCGTGGCATGGCTGGCGTCGCGGCAACGGCCGTCGTCTGGCGCGCGCCCAGCCGTTCGAGCAGGTGGTCGCCGACGCGCAGCGCGTTGGCCATGATCGTCAGCGCGGGATTGACCGCGCCGCTCGACGGGAAGAAGCTCGCGTCCACCACGTAGAGGTTGTCGACCTCGTGCGCGCGGCAGTTCGGATCCAGCGCCGACGTCTCCGGATCGCGTCCGAAGCGGATCGTGCCGTTCTGGTGCGCGACGCCGGCGAGCGGGATCCGCTGGCCCACGAACAGGCTGCGGGCGAACAGCCCGACGTGGCACTGGTGGCCGTGCTCGCTGCACTTCGTCTGCTGCTGCATCAGCTGCCGCAGCTTGGCCGTCAGCCTTGTGTGCGCTTCCTCGTTGTTCGGCGTGTAGGCCAGGACGATGTTGCCCTCACGGTCCAAGGTCACGCGGTTGTCGGGATCGGGCAGATCCTCTGAGGTCAGCCAGAAGTCCAGCGAGTGGCTGGCCATCAGCTCCAGCGTCCAGCCGGGCGCGATGGCCGGGGCCCCGGCCCGGAGCGTGTACGCATCGAGCTTGCCGACGAACGAGATGTGGCCCATCGGGTGCTCCCACTCCGGCGAGCCGAAGTAGAAGTCGTTCACCCCCAGCGTCTTCTGGAACACCGTGGGGTTGGGGCACTTCGAGAGCGCCATGAGCACCGAGTTCACGTGGCCCATGTAATGGCGCCCGACGACGTCGGAGCCGTTCGCGAGGCCGTTCGGATGCCGGTCGTTGGCCGACCGGAGCAGCAGGGCGGCCGAGTTGATGGCGCCGCACGACACGACGACCACGTCGGCCGAGTAGCGTTCGTCGGCGCCGTGACGGCGGACATGGACCGTCGTCACCTCGCGGCCGGACGGGCTCGTCTCGAGCCGCTTCGCGCAGGCACCCGTGAGCAGCGTGACG
>DATIEW010000443.1:0-2249 GCA_035455585.1 Vicinamibacterales bacterium
TAGCGGTCGACGGGCAGTCCGTGGTACACCGTCCCCGCCCACCGCACGCCGAGCGACGCGATCGGCGTCCGCTGCGCGTCGCTGACGGACACGAGCGGCACCGTGCGGAACTGCCGGAAGACCGGCGCCAGGTACGGGAGGTCGAGTCGCCCGTGGAGCGTGTGCACGGTCGGCGTGGGCGTCAGGGCGTCGAAGGGAAAGGCAAGGTAGTCCACGTGGCAGTGGATCACGTCGAAGTCGCGCGCGTGCGAGAACACCAGGCCTAGCTCTCGGATGAGCTCGGCGCCGAGGAACGCATGTGTCGTGGCATCGAAGCGCGTGGCGCGCTCGACCACCGGCACCAGCCGGGCCGCGGTGCGAGAGTCGCCGCTCGCGAACAGCGTGACGTCGTGACCGCGGCGCACCAGCTCGTCGGTGATATAGGAGACGACCCGCTCGGTGCCCCCGTAGAGCCGCGGAGGGACCGACTCGAACAGGGGAGCCACCTGAGCGATACGCATTTAGAGAATCGTGATATGCAATACGATTGCCAGTGAGCTCGGGGCGTGAGGGAGATGGCATGATCGCGGAAACCGCCAAGGTTCGCGAGCAGCACCGATTCGACGTGGCCGCGCTGGAACGGTACCTGCGTGATCGGGTGGCCGGCTTCAGCGGTCCGCTCGAGGTGAGCCAGTTCCGCGGGGGCCAGTCGAACCCGACCTACCATCTGCGGGCCGGCGCCCGTGAGTACGTGTTGCGCCGCAAGCCGCCCGGGAAACTCCTGCCGTCGGCGCACGCGGTCGATCGCGAGTATCGGGTCATCACCGCCCTGGGCCGGACGGCGGTGCCGGTGCCCCGCACGTTCGTGCTGTGCGAGGACGACACGGTCATCGGCACCGCCTTCTTCGTGATGGACTGCGTGCATGGGCGCGTCTTCTCCGATCCGGCGCTACCGGGCGCGACGCCGACCGAGCGCGCGGCGATGTACGATTCGATGAACGATGTGCTGGCGCGCCTGCACACCGTCGACGCCCCGGCCATCGGGCTCGGCGACTTCGGCCGGCCCGGGAACTACTTCAGCCGCCAGATCCACCGCTGGACGCAACAGTACCGCGCCTCCGAGACCGAGCGGTTCGAGTCGATGGAACGCCTCATCGAGTGGCTCCCCGCCCATCTGCCGGCCGACGACACCACCGCGCTCGTGCACGGCGACTACCGCCCGGGCAATCTCATCATGCACCCGACCGAGCCGCGGGTCGCCGCCGTGCTCGACTGGGAGCTGTCCACGCTCGGGCACCCGCTCGGCGACCTCGCGTACTTCTGCATGCCGTACCGGCTGGGATCGGAGTGGGACGGCTTCCGCGGCACGGATCTGAAGGCTCTCGGCATCCCGAGCGAGCCGGCGTTCGTGGCCGAGTACTGTCATCGGGTCGGGCGCCCGGCGATCCCTGATTGGGACTGGTACATCGTGTTCGCGATGTTCCGGCTCGCCGCGATCGCGCAGGGCATCATGGGGCGGGTCATCGCCGGCACGGCCAACGATCCCCACGCCCGCAGTCGCGGCGAGCGGGCCCGGCCGCTGGCCGACGCTGGCTGGACGACCGTGCAGGCGGGAGGACGGTAGCTACTTCCGGAAGGCGAGGAGCGCCACCCAGACGAAGAACGCGACCGTCCCCACCAGGAAGATCGCGAGCGCCAGACGCTCGATGCCGCTCACCGCCTCCATGGTCAGCGCACCATCGGCAGCAGGGCGCCGAAGACGTTGTACAGGATGTCGCCGAGCAGGACGAGGAGGTTGGCAACGGCCAGCGCTCGGAGGAGCCGGATGCCGGTCATCGCGCCAGCCCCGGGCCCAGCCCGCCCCAGAACTTGAAGAGGTAGTAGACGCCCCACACCGCCAGCACCGCGTAGACGGCCAGCAGCCAGCCGTTCACGCGGCCGTGGTAGCTGCGGATCTCGCCGCGCGCGAACTCCTCGATCTCGGGGTCGGCGTGGGGAGCTTCCGTCCACTCCGGATGCGTCACGTCGTCCTTATCGGTCATGGTCGATACCCTCGCTGTCGAGCACCTGGTACTTCACGGGCTCGACGTTGCGGAAGAGGCCCGCCGCCGTCGCCCACAGGAACAGGCAGAGGGCCGCGAGCCCCATGAGGGTGGCGACGAGGAACTGTCCGAGGATGAGGTACTGCAGCTCGTGCATGGCTAGCGTCCTTCCCCGAGGATGCCCTTGTAGAAGCGGACCAGCGGCCTGGGGGTCTCGGCCGCGGCCTC
>DATIEW010000444.1:0-9384 GCA_035455585.1 Vicinamibacterales bacterium
CTGCGAATCACGGACGTCGCCGGGCCGCGGCGGCGCGTGCACGGGCTTGACGTCCACTCCCACGAGCCGGCGCATCGCCTCGAACAGCTGGTTCAGCGAGACACGTCCTCCGGTTGCCACGTTGATCACCTCCCCTGCCACGCCGGGCGCATCCGAGGCACGCAGCACGCCGTCCACGACGTTGGCGACGTAGGTGAAGTCGCGCGTCTGTTCGCCATCGCCGTAGATTGTCGGGGGGCGACCCTCGAGCAGCGCGGAGGCGAAGATCGAGATGACGCCCGAGTAGGGAGACGATGGGTCCTGCCGGGGACCGAACACGTTGAAGTAGCGGATGGTCACCGTGTCGAGACCGTAGAGGGTGGTGAACATCTGCATGTACATCTCGCCGACGACCTTCTGCAGCGCGTAGGGCGACAGCGGGCGGGCCGGCATCCCCTCGTGCTTCGGCAGGGTCGGCGAGTTCCCGTAGGCGGAAGAGGATCCCGCGAACACGACGCGACGGACGCCGGCGTCGCGCGCGGCCACCAGCACGCTCAGCGTGCCGTCGACGTTGGCGCGATTCGACGTGACCGGATCGGCCACCGATCGCGGAACCGACGGGATGGCGGCCTGGTGGAGCACGACCTCGACTCCGGCGGCGGCGCGCCGGGCGAAGTCGACGTCGGCGAGGTCCCCGACGAGCACCTCGACGTCGGGCAGGTGATCGAGGTTCGAGCGCTTCCCGGTGACGAGCGAGTCGGCTACACGAACGCGATGCCCGCGCCGTGTCAGCTCGCCGGCGATATGCGAACCGATGAACCCCGCTCCTCCCGTAACCAGGTAATGGCCCATCCTTCGATCCCGGCAGACATGAAAAGGCCCGCCGCAGCGGGCCGTAAGCCGAATTCTGTTCGCCGCATCCCGCCAGCCTTGCGGCGGCGGGCCACGGCGCGACGATCATTCCTCTAGCCCCGCCATCGCTGGCGGGATCAAGCGGCCTACCCGGAGGCGTCGGACGGGCCGTCCGGTGTGCCTCCCTATTTGGCCTTGCTCCGTGCGGGGTTTAGCCTGCCGCCCCTGTTGCCACGGGCGCGGTGCGCTCTTACCGCACCTTTTCACCCTTACCCTCCTCCGCTCGCCGGAGCCTTGCGGCCCAAGCGAACTCCGGCGGGGCAAGCCCCGACGAAGCCCGTAGCGCGAAGTCGGGCGGTGTCTTTTCTGTGCCACTTTCCTTCAGGTTGCCCTGACCGGGTGTTACCCGGCGCACTGCCCTGCGGAGTTCGGACTTTCCTCCCGCCTCCGCCCCTGACGGGGCTACGGCGGGCAAGCCCCTGTCCGGGGACTGCCACGCCGAAGGCGGGCGATCGTCTGGCCTGCTGCGGCGGTTCTTCAACTCCCATTATCCAACTCCCAACTTCCAACTGCCAACTCCCAATCCCAAACTCCCAAGAACGCTCATGTCGCGCGGTGAGTGCCCTGGAAGCCAGGCGTTCCGAGCCGGGTGTTCGGCGTCAGGCGTTGGGAGTTGGAGGTTGGAAGTTGACATGGCGGGTCTTCGATCAGCCCGCCACTGCTAGCCGTCGGCCTCCTGCGTGATGCCGTACTGCTCGAGCTTCTTGTACAGGTTGCTGCGCGGCGTCCCGATGACCTCGGCGGTCTTCGAGATGTTCCAGTTGTTCTCGCGCAGCTTCTCGACCAGGAACGAGCGCTCGGCCGACTCCTTGAACTCCCGGAGGGTGCCGGGCCGCTCCTTCTCATTGTCTCCCGCCGCCGCCCTGGATTCGGTCCGCACGAATTCGCGCAGGTCGTCGACGTCGATGGACTCGCCCGGGGTCATGATGATCAGCCGCTCGACGGTGTTCTTCAGCTCGCGGACGTTGCCCTTCCACCGCGCCTTCTGGAGGAACTCGAGCGCGGCGGCGGTGAAGCGCTGCGGCCGGCGGTTGTTCTCGCGGCTGAAGAGGTCCGCGAAGTGGCGCACGAGCGCCGGGATGTCCTCGCGGCGGTCTCTCAGGGGCGGCACGCGGATCGGGATGACGCTCAGCCGGAAGTACAGGTCCTCCCGGAAGGTCCCGCGCTCGATCTCCTGCTCGAGGTCCTTGTTCGTGGCGGCGATCACGCGCACGTCCACCTTGATCGTGCGGGCCGAGCCGAGGCGCTCCACCTCCCCTTCCTGCAGCACGCGGAGAACCTTTGCCTGCGTCTTGGGGCTCATGTCGCCGACTTCGTCCAGGAAGATCGTGCCGCGGTCCGCCTGCTCGAACTTCCCGATCTGCTTCTCGGTCGCGCCGGTGAACGACCCCTTCTCGTGCCCGAAGAGCTCCGACTCGATCAGCTCTTCGGGGATTGCCGCGCAGTTGACCTGGATGAAGCGCTCGCGGCTCCGCAGGCTGTTGCGATGGATGGCGCGCGCCACGAGCTCCTTGCCGACGCCGCTCTCTCCATGCAGGAGCACCGTCGCGTTGGTCGGCGCCGCGCGCTTGACGGCGTCCCACACCTGCCGCAGCGCGGCGCTCTCGCCGACCATCTGATGACGCACCTCGGCGGCGCGTCTCAGCGTCCGGTTCTCGCTGAGGAGGCGGCTCCGATCGAGCTGGTTGCGAATCGTGACGAGCAGCCGCTCGGCGCCGAACGGCTTCTCGATGAAGTCGGCCGCACCGCGCTTGGAGGCCTCGAAGGCGGTGCCCGTCGTGCCGTGCGCCGAGATCATCACGACCGGCACGCTGTCGTCGATGGCCTTGATCCGGTTGAGCGCCTCGATGCCGTCCATGCCCGGCATCTTCACGTCGAGAAATATGATGTCGGGAGACTCGCGCTGGACGAGCGAGATCCCGTCCTCGGCGGTCGCCGCCGCCAGGTACTCGTAGCCCTCGTACTCCAGCGGCATCCGCATCGAATCGCGGATGCCGGCGTCGTCGTCAATCAGCAGGACGCGAGACACAGCAGTCGTCAGTCGTCGGTCGGCAGTCGTCAGTCGCGGTCGTCAGTCGCAGTCGTCAGTCAGTCCTCAGTCGGCAGTCGCAATCGCCAGTCGCAATCGCCAGTCGCAATCGTCAGTCGCCAGTCGGACTTCAGTCGCGATCGTCAGTCGCCAGCCAGGCGTCCGTCGTGGAGAGGCAGCCCGCCAGCTCCCAGCTCCTAGCTCCTGACCTCAGTCCACCATCACCGTTACGAGTCCGCGCTGGCCGAGGGTGGGATCGTAGTAGTAAACGGCCAGCACGTCGCGCGGGCGCCAGGTGGCCGCGAGGCGCTGATACTCGGCTATGGTGCGCGTCGGCTGGCGGTTGATCTCCATGATCACGAAGTGGCGGCGCAGCACCTGATAGGCCGATCCCGTCGGATCCACGCGGGAGACGATGACGCCCTGCACCGAGTCGGGGATCTCCAGCCGGCCGATGAACGTCCGGTCCATCTCTCGGACGAACAGGCCCAGCGGCACCTGCCCATCCGGCGGCGCCGGCCGGGACCGCGGTGGTCCACCGGGCGCCGCCGGCGTCACGCTGTCGAACTCGCTCCCCTTGCCCGGCCGCTCGGCGAGCTTCACCGGCAGAACCTGCCGCCGCCCGTCGCGGAGCACCTCGAGACGGGTGACCGAGCCGGGCTGGCGCGCGGAGATGTCCTGAATCAGCTCCTGGTTCGTGGTCACTGGCTGCCCTTCGACCTCGAGGATCACGTCGTACGGCCGCAGGCCCGCGCGCTCGGCCGGGGAACGCGGGGACACGTCCTGGATCATCGCGCCGTGCGACACGCTCAGGCCGAGCGCCCGCTGCAGCGGCGGCGTCACGTCGATCAGCGTGACCCCCATGAACCCTCTCGAGACGCGGCCCGTCGTCTTGAGCTGCGGCAGGATCGCCACCGCCTGGTTGATCGGCACGGCGAAGCCGATGCTGCTCGCTCGCGCGCTGATCGCCGAGTTGATGCCGATGACCTCCCCCCGCGAGTTGATCAGCGGCCCGCCGCTGTTGCCGAAATTGATGGCGGCATCGGTCTGGATGTACGCGTCCAGGCTCGGATCGAACAGCTGCCGGCCGATGAAGCTCACGACGCCCACGGTGACCGAATGCACGTAGCCGAGGGGGTTCCCGATCGCGCAGACCCACTCCCCCACGCGCAGCGCGTCGGAGTTGCCAAGCGGCGCCTCCGGCAGATCCCGCGCGCCCTCGATCCGGAGCAGCGCCACGTCGATGGCGGGATCGGCGCCCACGATCTCCGCCCGGAACGTCCGGCCGTCGGCGAGGGTCACCGTGATCCGCTCGGCCGCCTCGATGACGTGGTTGTTGGTGAGGATGAAGCCCTCACGGTCGATGACGAAGCCGCTGCCGGAGCCCTGGGCCGGCGTGTCGAAGTCGCGCGGAAAGGGCCCCTCGCCAGGGGCGTCCGGCCTCCGGCGGAAATAGCGCTGCGGGTCGCGAGCGGCGACCGCCGTGGTGGTGGCCTCGATGTTGACCACCGCGGGGTTGATCCGCTCGGCCACGTCCGCGAAGTTGACGAGGGCCGTGGCGCCGGGCGGAACCGCAGGCCGCGCCAGACCCGCTGGCTTCGGCAGCGCCGCTGGCGCCGTGGACACAACCGTCGCCGGCGCGAGCCCCCCCGCCAGGATCAGGCCGACGAGAAACGAGACCGTCGCGGCCAGCGCGACGGTGACGATCGTGAACCGTTTCGACATCGTTTCCACCGCCTGTTTTCGGCGGATCCGGCACCCCCCGACAGCATGCCCCGGACCACAGAAGCTACTCCTTCATTATAAGCGCCAGGAATTCCTGCTCGGTCAGCACCGGGACGCCCAGCTCGCGCGCCTTCTCGAGCTTGCTGCCGGGATCCGCGCCGGCCACGACGCCGGCGGTCTTCCTGCTGACCGACCCCGCCACCTTGCCGCCGAGCCGCTCGATCGCCGCCGCGGCCGCGTCCCGCGTCATCGACTCGAGCGTCCCGGTGAGCACGAACGACTTCCCGGCCAGCGGCTGCTCCCCGAGCGCGCCGGGCGTCTCGGCCTCCATGCGAACCCCTGCCGCCCGCAGCCGCTCCAGGACCTCGCGGTTGCTGGGCTCGTCGAGGAACGCGCGGACCGAGCGCGCCACCACCGGGCCCACGTCCTGCACGCTCTGGAGCGACTCGACGCTCGCCCCGGCCAGCCTGTCCAGCGTGCCGTAGGCGCGCGCCAGCGCCTGCGCACCCCGCTCTCCGACGTGCCGGATGCCGATGCCGAAGATCACCCGCCAGAACTCGTTCTGCTTGCTCCGCTCGATCTGTTCGAGGAACTTCGACGCCAGCTTCTCGCCGAGGCGGCGCTTCAGCTCCTTGCCGTCCCTGTACGACACGCTGGTCAGATCGGCGAGCGGCCCCGGCTGGAGGCGATAGAGATCGGCGTAGTCGTGGACCATGCTCTTCGTCACGAGCTGATCCACCAGCGACTCGCCGAGCCCCTCGATGTTCATCGCCCGACGCGACGCGAAATGCTGGAGGCCGCGGCGGATCTTGGCGGGACAGGACGAATTCGGGCAGCGCCACACGACCTCTTCTTCCGGCCTCTGCAGCGCGCTCCGGCAGAACGGACAGTTCCGCGGCATCTCCCAGGGCTGCGAGCCCTCGGGCCGCTTGGAGAGGATCGACTTGACCACCTTGGGAATGACGTCGCCGCCCTTCTCGATGATGACGGTGTCGCCCTCACGCAGGTCCCGCCGCGCGATCTCCTGCTCGTTGTGGAGCGTGGCCATCGCGATGGTCGAGCCCCCGAGCCGGACGGGTTCGAGCACGGCATAGGGCGTCACGGCGCCCGTGCGCCCGACGTTGACGTCGATCTTCTTCAGAACGGTCGTGGCCTGCTGCGCGGGGAACTTGAAGGCGATGGCCCACCTGGGGAACTTCGCCGTGGCGCCGAGCCGTTGCCGCAGCGCCAGGTCGTTCACCTTCACGACGATGCCGTCCGTTTCGAACTCGAGGGAGTTCCGGCGTTCCTGCCACTCGCGGCAGACGTCGAGCACCTCTCCGGCGCCGTGGCAGAGCTGCCAGTGCGGTTCGACTGGCAGGCGCCACGAACGGAGCAGCTCCAGCGTCTCCGAGTGCCGGCGGCGCTCGGGCGTCCCTTCGGTGACGAGCTGATACGTATACGCACCCAGCCCGCGGCGCGCCACCAATGCCGGATCGAGGTTTCTCATCGCCCCGGCGGCAGCGTTGCGGGGGTTGGCAAACAGCGGCTCCTCGTTGTCCTCGCGCTCGCGGTTCAGACGCTCGAACGAGCGCCTCGGCAGGTAGATCTCCCCGCGCACCTCGATGCGGCCCGGCGGCCCCCCGTGAAGGCTCAGTGGCAGGGCTCTGATCACGCGGACGTTCGACGTCACGTCCTCGCCGCGGACGCCGTCCCCGCGCGTGACCCCGCGTACGAGCACGCCGTCCTCGTAGGTAATCGCGATGCTGAGACCGTCGATCTTCAGCTCGGTGACGTATTCGACGCCGCCCTCCGTGCCGGCGGCATCCGTGCCGGCAGCCTTCCGCACCCGCTCGTCGAACTCGCGCAGCTCCGCCTCGGTGTAGGCGTTGTCGAGGCTGAGCATCGGCTGGACGTGCTCGGCCGTCGCGAAGGACTCGACGGAGCGGCCGGCGACGCGCTGGGTCGGAGAATCCGCAGTGACGAGATCCGGATGCGCGCGCTCGAGCGCCTCGAGCTCTTTCATCAGCACGTCGAACTCCGCATCCGTGATTTCCGGATCGGCGAGAACGTAGTAGCGCTCTTCGTGGTGGCGGATTTGCTCGCGGAGCGACTCGATCCGGGCGGCGTGATCGGCCGTCATCGTGTCAGTGGGCCACTGAATGGCAAATTGGGCGATGGGCAAGGGGCGATGGGCAATGGGCAAGGGGCAAGGGGCGATGCGCAATGGGAGGTGGGCGAATGCGCCTCTTGCCCATGGCCCATTGGCCATTTCCCATCAGGAAGCGCTCTTCAGCATCCTGCTACCGATCCCGCGCCAGCACGTAGTCGGTGAGCGCGGCGAGCGCGTCGCGCTCGCGCCCCGGCGGAAAGGCTGCGAGGCAGGCCTTCGCGCGGTCCGCGTATTCGAGCGCCCGCTCGTACGACGCGTCGATCGACCGGTGCTCATGCAGCAGGTAGAGGATCTGTCGCCACTGTTCGGCCGACACCGCCCGGTCGCGGACGACGTCGCGGATCAGGCGGTGGGCATCGCTCCCGCCCCGGCGGAGGAGGGAGATGATGGGCAGCGTCACCTTGCCCTCGCGGAGATCGCCGCCGACCGGCTTCCCGAGGGCGGCCGCGTCGGCCGTGAAGTCGAGGAGGTCGTCCACGAGCTGGAACGCGATCCCGAGGTTGAACCCGTACTCCCTGAGCGCCGCTTCGCGATCCGGGCTCACGCCGCCCAGCATGCCGCCGATCTGCGCGCAGCCGCCGAAGAGGAAGGCGGTCTTCCTCCGGATGATCTCGAAGTGCTCGTCTTCGGTGATGTCGACGTCGCCTGTCTTCGTCAGCTGGTACAGCTCGCCCTCGATCATCCGGAGCGTGACGTCGCAGAGCAGCCGGATGATCTCGAGCGAATCCTGCGTCAGCGCCATCGCCATCGACTTGATGTACAGGTAGTCGCCGAGCAGCACCGTGATGTCGTTGCCCCACCGCGAGTGCACGGCCAGCCGGCCGCGGCGCAGATCCGCGCCGTCGATGATGTCGTCGTGGACGAGCGTCGCGGTGTGAATGAACTCGATGACCGACGCGTAGAGCACCGCGCGGTCCCCCGTGTAGCCGCTCAGACGCGACGCCATGAGGAGCACGGCCGGCCGCACCCGCTTGCCGCCGCTGTTCTGGATGTAGCGGCCCATCTCGGGGATGAGCGCCACGCGCGACTGGATGTGCCGGACGAACTCGTGCTCGACCGCCTGCAGATCGTCCCGGATGGGCTCGAAGATCTGCATCAGGTCGGCGGAAACGGATGGGTTCTGCGCGGTGTCGCTCAAGGGTATGGTCGCGGCGTTCCGGTTGCCTCACAATACTGGAGTTCCGCGCAGGGTGTCAACGCGCTAAGCCGTTCAGGCGGAGAGAGTTGGACCCAGGAAGCGGTCGAAATTCCCCGAGACCAGGGCCCCGAGCTCATCGAGGGACACGCCTCGCAGAGCCGCGACCTCCTCGGCAACGCGTACGACCAGCGCGGGCTCGTTCCGCCGGCCGCGATGCGGCACCGGTGCCAGATACGGGGCGTCGGTCTCGATGAGCAGCCGCTCGGCCGGAATCAGGCGCGCCACCTCGCGCAGCTCCCCGGCCCGCGGGAACGACACGATGCCCGACAACGAGACCGAGAAGCCGAGGTCGAGCACCTCGCGAGCCATCGCCGTATCCCCCGTGAAGCAATGGAACACGCCGCGGACGCCTCCGCCGCCCGCCCGGCGCAGCACGTCCAGCGTGTCGGCTGCGGCCTCCCGCGTGTGAATCACGAGGGGCAGTCCCACCTCACGCGCCAGCGCAACCTGCGCCTCGAAGACCTCCTGCTGTACGTCTCGCGGCGCGAAGTCGTAGTGGTAGTCGAGGCCAATCTCGCCGATCGCCCGTGCCTGGTGCGCCAGGACGTCCCTCCGTACGGCGTCCGCCGCCTCCTGCGGCCGTCCCGCGAACGCGGCCGCGTTGTGCGGATGCACGCCCACCGAGAACTGCACCGCCGGCCACATCTCGCGGAGGCGGGCGGCGGCGGCAGCCTCGGCGGCGTCGCCCTCCGCCAGGATGCAGAGGGCCGACGCGACGCCGGCCTGCCGCGCCCGCGCTACCACCTCGCCCAGATCGCCCGCGAACGCCTCGTCCGCGAGATGGCAGTGGCTGTCGATCAGACGCCCACCGCCCATCCGCCATTGCCCATTTCTTACCTTCTTCCTTATCTGACGCGCGTGCCCGGCGCCACCTCCTGGTCGAAGGTGACGAGGGTGGGTTTGCCGCCGTCGGGGCTGGCCGCCAGGACCATGCCGTTCGATTCGATCCCCATCAGCTTCGCTGGTTTGAGGTTGAAGACCATCACGATCGTGCGTCCGACGAGCGCCTCCGCCTCGTAGGCCTCGGCGATCCCAGCGACCAGCGTCCGCTGCTCCGACCCGACGTCGATGCTCAACTTGATCAGCTTGCGGGAGTTGGGCACCTTCTCGGCCGCGAGCACCCTGGCCACGCGAAGATCCATCCTCATGAAGTCGTCCATCGTGATGCGATCGGCGCCGGCCGGACCGGCGGCAGCCGCTGGCCCGGTCGATGCGCCCGGCTGGCCACCGGAAAGTGGCGCCGGATCTCTAGGTTCATCCACGTTTCTGCTCCTGTTCCTTCTGGGCCCCCTGGGTAACCTTGACCGGCGCGCGCGGCCACAGCGCGTCGCCCTTCTGGATGCGCCGCTCGCCGCCGGCGCGCCAGGCGGCATCCGCCAGCCTGATGTC
>DATIEW010000445.1:0-2036 GCA_035455585.1 Vicinamibacterales bacterium
TTGAGCCTGGCGGTACGGGCGGCCTGATCAGGGGACGTCCTGTCCGCCGCCGCGGACGAACCGTTCTGCGCAGCTGGCATTCCTGCCAGCAGCACCGTTACGATCGCAGCCGTAATCGTCATGTTCCGCTCAGGAGCCCAATTGGCGTTCGCAACGTGAATCCTGTACCCGTGTCCCGAGCCCCCTGAGGCCAGTACGCACGCGAAGGAGCCGCCCTGAGCGCGCCGCCAGGCGCGCCCGCCGGCCAGCCTCCGCCAAGGCTATGGCGGCCCGCCGTGGCTTCAGCGAAGGCGGGAGCCGAGCGGGGCGATGGGGCCCCCGCGAGCGACGGCGATGGGGGGTCCGGCGGGGCGAAGCCCCCGGCCTATTAGGACGTCCGAACCGTCCCGAGAGCTTCAAGAATGATGCCCGGGCGCACCTGGCACCGTTCCGGCCGCGGGACGCCGGCTGTTCGCGTCCGAACAGAACCCGCCTTCGCGGCTCTGGCCCGGGCTTGGTGCAAGACGTGTTCGTGCAACGAGTTGCGGATCTTGCAGGAACCGGCACGTCCCTGGCTGGAGTGCCAACCCGGTGACCTCCGCCCAACGAAGATACCGCAGATGACCACACTCATACAGGATCTCCGCTACGCCCGACGGATGCTCGTCAGGGCACCCGGTTTTGCGACAGTCGCGATTGCCACGCTGGCGCTCGGCATCGGCGCCAACACGGGCATGTTCACCATCGTCAACGCACTGCTCTTCCGGCCGCTGCCCTATGTCCAGCCGGATCGGCTGGTCACGGTATGGCAGGACCTGCGCGCCCGCGGCGGCCCGGCCGACGAATGGGTGACGCCCGGCAATTACGCCGACTTCCGTCAGGCGAAGAACGTCTTCGAGGAGGTGGCGGTGATTGCCGGCTGGCTGCCGACGCTGCTGGGTGGCAGCGAGGCGGAGCCGATACCTGGCGAGCGGGTCTCGCACGAGTACTTCGCGGTGCTCGGCGTCGAGCCTGCGATGGGCCGCGGGTTCACGCAGGCGGACGACTATCCGAACGCCCCGCCCGTTGTGGTGATCGGGCATGGCCTGTGGCAGCGGCGATTCGGCGGCAGCGCGTCAGCCGTCGGTCAGACGGTGATCCTCAACGGCGAAGCGCACGAGATCATCGGCGTGCTGCCCGCGGGATTCCGGCCGATCGTGAACGACCTCGCGGAGATCTGGCGCCCGCTGCGGCTCGACACGGCGAACCCGTCGCGAGGCTCCGTCACGCTGCGCGCCGTCGCGCGGCTGCCCGAAGGCACCGCGGTCGAACGGGCACAGTCCGCTGCCGACGTGCTCGCCGCACAGCTCGAGACGGCGCATCCGCAGTACAACGAGAAGACGCGCTTCAATCTCATCCCGCTGCACGAGCGCGTGGTCGGCGACATCAGGCCCGGTCTGCTCGCCCTCGTCGGCGCGGTCGGCTTCGTCCTGCTGATTGCCTGCGCCAACATCGCTAATCTGCTCCTGGCCCGTGGCTCGGCGCGCTCGCGCGAGCTTGGCGTGCGCCAGGCGCTCGGAGCGGCGCGCGGCCGGGTCGTCCGGCAGCTTCTCACGGAGAGCCTGTTCATCGCAGCGATCGGCGGGATCCTCGGTCTGATTCTCGGCGGGTGGGCCGTCGATCTGCTGGTATCGATCGCACCGGCGAATGCGCCGCGGCTGAACGAGATCCGTCTCGACCGCGCGGTGCTGGCCTTCTCGGTCCTGCTGATGCTGACGACTGGCGTGCTGTTCGGCCTCGCGCCTGCGCTGCAGCATTCACGCGGCGCGGTCGGCAGCCTGAAGGACGGCGCCCGCGGCAGCGCGTCAGTCGAAGGACGATCGCTGCGGCGGGCGCTCATCAGCGCGGAAATCGCGCTCGCGCTGATGCTGCTCATGGGCGCCGGCCTCCTGCTGCAGACGTTCGTGCATCTCCAGCGGGCTGATCTGGGGTTCGACCCCGAGGGCCTCGTCGCCGGCTTCGTCAACCCTCCGCGGGCTGCCGGCTACGATACGCGGGCGAAACACGTCGCCTTCTAC
>DATIEW010000446.1:0-2471 GCA_035455585.1 Vicinamibacterales bacterium
TCACCGTGACGTTCGGCACGAGTTCAGATGCGCCGCGCGTTCGTCTTATCGGGGCCGCTCGAGCTCCTTCGCCAGCCGGCCGATATCGCGCACTTCGTTGCTCCGCTGTTCACGCAGTGGTAGACGCCGGCCGCTGCTCCGTTGGCGACGAGCATCACCGTTGCTGCCGCTGAAGAGCGTCAGCGATTGGCGGACGCCCCGAAGACGTCCGCGGGTCGCCAGTCCCAGCCGTGATAGATGGTGAACGACTTGGTGAGACCGAAGAGGCGTTCCTTGTAGAGGCGGCCCTCCGGGAACAGCCGACGGAATTCCGTTCCGCTGAGCAGACGGATTGCCGTGACTTCCTTCAGCGCGGCCTCGTAGGTGTCCGCCCGTTTGTACCAGCCAACGTCGCGCCGTGCCAGCAGGCCGGCGCGCAGAGAGACGGGCAGGAACTGAAATCCCGGAAGCAGGAAGTGCGGCTCGATCGGAAAGTGCCGGTTCGGTGTCTGCACGAAGTACCGCGTGCCGATCCGGCGCACTTCGGAGGCCATCGCCTGCTGGTCCCTGTACGTCCCCAGGTGCTCGATCACCGAGTTCGAGAAGACGACGTCGAACTGGCCATCGGCGAACTCGCGCATGTCGCGCGCGTCGCCGACGACGCTGTGAATCGGACCCGAATCGGCCGCCGCAGCGGTCCGGTTCAGGAGCGTCACGGACACGTTCGGACGCGACAAGCCGATCACCCGCCAGAAGTCCGGCGTGCCGCCGACGTCGAGGATGCGGACGTGGCCGGGAACGCGCGAGAGCAGCGATTCGAACAGGGCGAAGCGGCGGCGGCGCAGTCGGGCGGCGAGGCTCGCCGGGTCGCGATTGTCCGCCCAGCGCTTCAGCATCGGGGAGGCGGTCGCCATCAGTACGCGCCCCGTCCGCTAGCCACGGCGACAATCGTTCGTGCCAGCACGTACAGATCGAACCACACGGACCAGTTGCGGATGTAGTACGTGTCCAGTGCTTCCTGCTCCTCCATGCTGCCCTCGCTGCGGATGCTGATCTGCCAGTGTCCCGTGATGCCGGGACGGACGCGCTGTCGAAGCTCTCTGAACGAGGGCGCGAACGTCTCGAGGTGGTAGTCGGGAAACGGACGCGGGCCGACGAGGCTCATGTCGCCGCGCAGGACCGTCCAGAGCTGCGGCAGCTCGTCCAGGCTGAAGCGGCGCAGCAGCAGGCCGACGCCGGGAATCAGGCGCGGGTCCTTCCGGAGCTTGTACCGGCTAAGCCATTCGTGACGGAGCTCGGGATTCGCGGCCAGGAACTCTTCGAGCTGCCGATCAGCATCGCGACGCATCGTCCGGATCTTCGGGACCTGGATGCGGCGGCCGCCGACTCCGGCGCGCGGCTGGTGGAAGAACACCGGGCGACCGTCGACCAGCCAGACTGCCAGCGCAGCCAGCGCGATCACGGGGGCCAGGAGCAGCAGCGCCACGCTCGCGAGCAGGAGGTCGAGCATCAGCTTTGCGGTCTGGTTCCTCGGCCGCAGCAGATTGTTCGTGTACTCGATCCCCACCATGTTGCCGAGATTCCGGATCTGCAGGCTCTCGAGCTGGAGATCGTCGAACTCGCGGAGCAGGATCACGTGCAGAAAGGCCTGCTGCAGCCGGTCCAGCACTGCACGAGCCTGCAGCGGCTCGATCTCGAGAAACGCGACGCGGATGCCGCGCGCGGCGAGCGCCGGCACCTCATCGAGCCCGCCGACGATCGGCACGCCTTCGAGCTCGACGGATGCGCGGCCGCCGTTCGGCGAGAGGACCGCCACCGGCCGGTAGCCGAGGTGCCGTGCTTCCTTGATGCCGCGGATGGCATGCGCCGCCGCACGGCCGGTGCCGATGATCGCGACGGGCTCTGACCACCAGGTCCACGCGCGCGCGGCGTGAAAGAGCACCTGGCGTCCGATCGGCACCAGGATCAGACTCAACACGAACGCGAGCGCGAAGGTGACGCGTGAATACAGGTGCGGAAGCTTGAGCGCGAACGAAAACGCCGCGAGGACGAGGAAGCCGAACGTCGTGAGGTACGTCAGTCGCCGCAGCATCTCGACTGGCCCGAGGCCCAGTCCTGGATACAACCCTGCGCGCGCATAGCCGGCGATGAAGAGCAGCACGAGGGGCCAGAGCTCGGCGTACATCCCCGGGGCCTGATCGCGCATCGGCGCGGCCCACGACACGTAGGCGATTGTCGTCGCCAGGCCCAGCATCAGCGCGTCGACCGTGGCCAGCAGACAGCTGCGCGCGACGCGGTAGGGCAGCCGGCGCCGCGCGGCGTCGAGCTGGAGCGTCGGCGCCGACACGGCACCGGCGCCCGCGGACCGCTGCATCCCGGGCGCGACCGCGGACCGGCTCTGTTTCATCGCTCGCACAGCTCCAGGAAGAGCCGCTCGTACGCGTCGGTCACGGCGGTCCAGGTATAGTGCTCGCGCGCGCGCCGTCCGGCGG
>DATIEW010000447.1:0-3148 GCA_035455585.1 Vicinamibacterales bacterium
GAGAGCGACGCCTGCACCGTGGAGGAGCCGCCCAGGCGGTAGCGCGCGCGCACGTCCGCCGAGAGCAGCTCGCGCCCGTCTTCGAGGACCGCGGCGCGCAGCGCCCCGCGCTGCGCAAGGGTCAGGCGCTGCCACATGGCCTCGAACAGCGAGTCGTGCTCCCCGAGCAGCCGCTTCAACGTGGCATGCAGATCGTCCAGGTCCGCCGTCCGTCCTCCCCGGGCCTTCACATCGTCCCACACCTCATGCGCGAGCCGCTGGACGTCGTAGGGGAGGTTGCCGGCGAGATCGACGATTGCGGCGCCGAGGCCGGCGGCCGCTCTCAGGCCCGTGGCGCGGAATCGCGCCTCGATGAACGGTGCGAAGCGATCCGGGGGGATCTTCTGGAGGCGCATCACGGGTCCGGCCTTGTAGAAGGGCCGGCTCCGGCCGAGCATGCGCTCCATGAGACTCGGTTCGGATCCGGAGAAGACGTAGCCGACGTCACGCTGGTGCTGGACCGCGGCGCGCAGCGTGTGTTCGACGCCGCCGCCGTCGAAGGCGCCAATCGCCTGGAACTCGTCCAGCGAGACGGCGAGCCGCCGGCGGCGCGCCTCGGCGATGCGGCCGGGCAGCGCGAAGACCTCCTGCGCCAGGCGGGACACGTCCCGGTCGCTGCGGACCGACGGGAACGACACCGCGAGCCTGCCGCGGCCGGCCTCGGGTTCCAGCCTCACCTCGGGTCGGGCGTGGCCGAGCAGGTCGGCGAGCCAGGAACGGGCGCGGTCAACCCTCGACTCGTCAGACACGAGGGCCCGGACGTAGCCCTCGAGGAACGCGACGTACGAGCTGTAGCTGCCGACGGTGACCTCGACCGCGAGGGCGCCGCTGCGGGATGCGCTCCGCAGCGCCTGGCGGACGAGCGAGGACTTCCCGTAGCGTCTGGGCGAGATGAGGAAGATCTTCTGGCAGGCCGCAAGGTCGCGCGTCAGCCGATCCAGCTCCTCCTCGCGATCGACGAACGCCGAGGCAGGAACAACCTCGCCATAGACGAACGGGTTGTGCATGGCGGTTCGTTACACCAATCAGCGTAATGGTTACGGAGTTTAGCGTAACGATAGCGCGGGCGCAACCGGCGGAGCCTGTGCGGCCGGTACGTGCCAGACCGCGGCGGCCGACCAGACGGACCACTCCTGGGGCAGCCAGCCTGGGAGGCGCTGCCAGCCCTCGCCGTCCGGGAATCGAGCCGAGCTGACGACCACGCGGGTCTCGCGCAGGGCGTCGGCCGAGACCTCGTCGAACGACGCGCGGAACACGATGCCTTCTTCGGGAGGCGCGACGAAGGTCGCCCTCCAGCGCCCCAGCCGCCGGATTCCCGGGAGGTTCGAGCGCGCCGGCACGGCGCCGTCCGGCAGGACGAAGGTCAGGACGAGGCCAGGCTCTCTTGGCACGACGGTCAGCGTCATCTCGACGCCGCCGGCCACCGGCTCGATGCTGAAGCCCGCGATCGCCATGGGCGGAGGCCCCAGCGACGGACCCTTTGTCCTGAACACGAACGGGTGCGGCAACCTGCTGGACGGAATGGCGGTGGCTGGCGGGTCGTTCGCCGGCATCCACCCTGACGGAGCGCCGGGAGGGAGGTCGAGGCCTGGCTCGATGGAGGCCACGTCCCAGATCGCTTCGGCGTCGGGCGCCGGCTGAATCGCCCGGACCAGGCGCCGCAGGGGCTGCTCCACGGTATATGCCGGGGCGCTGTACGCCAGCCCCGACGCGACGACGACGGCGATCAGCCAGATGGCGGTCATCAGCGCCGGCCTGACGAGCGGCCGCGAGCGGGTCACGATCGCCGCCGCCGGCGGCACGAGCATGATCCCGGCCACCGCCATCAGGGCTGCGTAGAAATACGCCGGTGTGACCAGCGGAAGCCGGCCGAACACCGCCACCATGAACCGCAGGAGGTCCAGCGTGTCGCGCAGCCACAGCGTTGCGGCCACGGCGAGCACGACGATGGATGCCGCGCGCACGGCAAGGCTGCTCGCAACCGGAATCACGGCGAGCAGCAGTCCTGCGGCAAGAAGGGGAAGGACCCAGAGGTAGGCCGCGCCGGGCGCGAGCCACAGCGACGCGCTGCCGAGCGCAATCCAGAGCGGCAGCGCCATGCTCCACGTGATCAGGGGGTGCCTGAGTCCGTGCGCGCGCTCCGGCAGCCACTGCCCGATTCGCGCGACGCTCCAGGCGACCGCGATGCCCACCGCCAGCATGAGCAGAAAGAGCCGGTCCGGCCGCGCGTACCACGGGTGATACACCTCCCGCGCGGCACGAAGCAGCAGCGTTACACCGACCATCGACCCAACCACGAGGGCAGCTCCGACCGCGGTCCACAGCGTCGTGAGGAGCCACCGTCCGAGTCCCTCGAGGCGTATCGCGGCCGCAGTGATTCGGACCCAGGCGAACACACCGGAGAGAAGGGCGAGGGCGGCCGCAGCCCAGCCGGCCAGCGGTCCATACGTGATCGCCGTCGTGCGTCCGATGTCGAAGTACGTCGGCGTCGTCTGCGATCGCTCGGTGATGTCGATTCCGTCCATGGCCGAGACGACGGCGACGACGTTCTCGCCGGTCTCACGCAGCGATGCGGGCGAGAGGCGCTCCGGCGTGTCGCGGGCCGTGTGGTAGGCGTAGCTGTCGCCGATCAGCGCGAAGTTCAGCCCGGGGATCTCGTGGCGCCGCAGGATCGAGAAGTCGGTGTCGTTGGGCAGGCGGCGGTAGATCTCGACGCCGAACGACGCGCCGCCCGGGTGCGGAGCGTAGCGCGCCCACGGCTCGACCAGCCAGCCGTTGCCCGGCCCTGTCTCGAACAGGTGTGCAGGTCCGTTGGATCCCGCCGCCTCGATGTTGAGATACGCCTGCAGGCGGCTCGTGACCTCGCGGTCGGTCATGAGCGCGGCGGCGCCCATGAGCCCGGCTTCCTCTCCATCGGTCACGAGGACCATGAGCGACCACTGGCGTTCCGCGCGCGAGGCCAGGATGCGCGCTGCTTCCAGCGACACCGCGACCCCGAACGCATCGTCAGCCGCGCCGGGCGCATCCGGATCCGAGTCGTAATGGGAGAGAAGCCCTATGGCCTCGTCGCGCGCGCCGCCGAGGACCGCGACGATGTTCGACACGCGAG
>DATIEW010000448.1:0-2152 GCA_035455585.1 Vicinamibacterales bacterium
TTCGTGAGCCCGGCGATCCTCGAGGCCGCGGGCAGCGTCCTCACGAACAAGTATGCCGAAGGGTATCCGGGCAAGCGTTACTACGGCGGGTGCGAGTTCGTGGACGTGGCCGAGTCGCTGGCGATCTCGCGAGCGAAACAGTTGTTCGGCGCCGAGCACGCCAACGTGCAGCCGCACTCGGGAGCCAACGCCAACATGTGCGTGTACCAGGCGCTGTTGAAGCCCGGCGACACGGTGCTCGGCCTGAGCCTCGACCACGGCGGTCACCTCACGCACGGCTCACCGGTCAACGCCAGTGGTCTGCTCTACCACTTCGTCGCCTACGGGGTCGGGGCCGAGGAGCGGATCGACTTCGACGACGTGCGCGCCAAGGCGCGCCAGCACCGGCCGAAGCTGATCGTGGCCGGCACCACGAGCTACCCGCGCCGGCTCGACCCCGAGCCGTTCCGCGCGATCGCCGACGAGGTTGGTGCGCTGCTGATGTTCGACATCGCCCACCTCGCCGGCCTCGTCGCCGGCGGCGCCCACCCCAGCCCGGTCGCGCTGTCGGACATCGTGACCTTCACCACCCATAAGACGTTGCGCGGTCCGCGCGGTGGTTGCATCCTCGCCAAGTCCGCGTACGCGGCGAGCATCGACAAGGCGGTGTTCCCCGGCTGGCAGGGCGGGCCGCTCGAGCACGCGATCGCCGGGAAGGCGGTGGCGTTCTACGAGGCGTCGCAGCCGAGCTTCACCGAGTACGCCCACCAGATCGTCCGCAACGCCTCGGCCTTGGCGGAGGCATTGTCGGGGGAGGGGTTTCGGCTCGTCTCGGGCGGCACTGACAACCACCTGATGGTTGTGGACCTGCGTCCGTTCGACGCCGAGCTCACCGGCAAGGTCGCCCAGACCACGCTCGACGAGGCCGGCATCACGCTCAACAAGAACACGGTGCCGGACGACCCGCGCAGTCCGTTCGTCACGAGCGGCCTGCGGATCGGCACGCCGTCGGTGACGACACAGGGCATGCGCGAACCGGAGATGGCGACGATCGCGGCACTGATCGCCCGCGCCCTGCGCGACCGCGAGCTGCCGGAGTCGCTGGCGACGGTCAAGGCGGAGGTCGCCGAACTGTGCGCCAAGTTCCCGCCCTACCCGGACGGCGTGTAGCGCGCGGTCCTAATCTCGCGGCGTGTCGCCCGGCCTCGCCGACTACCTCTTGATCTGCGCGGTCGCGGCCGTCGTCAAGGCGATCACCACGCCGCTCGTGCGCATCCTCGCGCGCCACGTCGGCTGGGTCGTGGCCCCCAACGCACGGTCGGTGCACACGTCGCCGATCCCGCACGTCGGCGGCATGGCGATGCTGATCGGCTTCCTCGTCGCGTTCATCACGGCCTGGATGCTCGGCAGCTTCGAAATGATCTTCGTCGACAACAGCGAGCCGAAAGGCGTCCTGATCGCGGCGCTGATCGTGTTCTTCACCGGCTTCCTCGACGACATCGTCGACCTCGCGCCGCCGGGCAAGGTCACGGGTGTGGTGCTGGCGGGCATCGTGCTCTCGTACTTCGGAGCGACGATGTTCTACTTCCGCGTCCCGTTCTTCGACGTCGTGATCCTGTCGAGTGACTGGACCCCGCTCATCACGGTGCTCTGGCTGCTCGGCATGACCCAGGCGATCAACCTGATCGACGGCCTCGACGGACTTGCCGCCGGCATCGTCGCCATCGCGGCCACGTCGTTCTTCCTTTACGCCAACAAGCTCAACGACCTCGAGCTGCTGCCCGACCGCAACCTCGGCCCGCTGATCGCGATCATCACCGCCGGCGTCTGCATCGGGTTCCTGCCGTACAACTTCAACCCGGCCCGAATCTTCATGGGCGACAGTGGCGCGTTCCTGCTCGGCATGCTGCTCGCCGTTTCGACCAGCGTCGTCGGTGGCCGCGCCGATCCGAACACCCAGGACTTCGTCGGCCAGACGTTCTTCTTCTTCGCCCCGCTGGCGATCCCGCTGCTGATCCTCGGCGTGCCGATCCTCGACACCTTGTTCGCGATCGTGCGGCGGCTCTCGAAGCGCCAGGCGATCGATGTCGCCGACAAGGGCCATCTCCACCACCGGTTGATGAACCTCGGTCACGGCCATCGCCGCTCGGTGCTGATCCTGTGGGCCTGGACT
>DATIEW010000449.1:0-23404 GCA_035455585.1 Vicinamibacterales bacterium
GTCTTGACCTCCATCAGCTGGTCCTTGTACTTGGACAGCCGGCCCTGCACCACGGCGAGATCCTTCTCGATGTCGCGGCGCGCCGCCTGATTGGCGGCCAGCCGCTCCTTCAGGGCCGCCAGGGCGGCGCTCCGCTCGGCCAGCCGCTGGTCGAGCGCGGCGCGCGCCTCCGGCGACTCCGCAATCCGCCGGCGCATGTCCTCCGCGGAGAGTTCGAGTGTCTGGAGCTGGATCAGATGCTGGAGGTCCGGAAGCACGTCATCCTTCACCGGGGGACTTCGCCCCGCCGGACCACCCTACACGCTCGCTCGCGGGGGCGCATGCGCCCCGCTCCGCTCGCGTGGCTTCACTCACTGCGCTCGTTCGCATCTCTGCATCGTGTGAGTTCTGGTGGGCCCACCAGGATTCGAACCTGGGACAGGCCGGTTATGAGCCGGCGGCTCTGACCGCTGAGCTATGGGCCCCAAACAGTCTACAGTCTTCAGTCGGCAGTCGTCAGTCGATCGACAGTCGTCAGTCGGTCTTCAGTCGGCAGTCGGTGGCCGCCCGAGGCCAGCGAAAACCTCGCGCGCTTCCGACCGTGAGCGAAGGCCGCCTCACAAAGCCAGCGGGAAGACCGGGTTCTTGCTTGTCCGTTATCCCTTTTTCCTTATTCCTTATTCCTTATTCCTAATCCCTTGTCCCTTCAGCCCGCGCGGCTACGTCCGCCCCTCCAGGAACGCGCGCAGCTTCCGGCTCCGCGACGGATGGCGCAGCTTCCGCAGCGCCTTGGCCTCGATCTGGCGGATCCGTTCGCGCGTCACCGCGAAGCTCTGGCCTACCTCCTCGAGCGTGTGCTCGCTGCCGTCGCCGACGCCGAACCGCAGCTTGATCACCTTCTCCTCGCGCGGCGTGAGCGTCTTGAGCACCGACTCGGTCTGCTCCTTCAGGTTGAGATTGATCACCGCGTCGGACGGCGATACGACCTGGCGATCCTCGATGAAGTCGCCGAGGTGCGAATCCTCCTCCTCGCCGATGGGCGTCTCCAGCGAGATCGGCTCCTGCGCGATCTTGAGCACTTTCCGGACCTTCGACACCGGGATGTCCATCCGCTTGGCAATCTCCTCCGAGGTCGGCTCGCGCCCCAGCTCCTGCACGAGCGCGCGCGAGGTACGGATCAGCTTGTTGATCGTCTCGATCATGTGGACGGGGATGCGGATCGTCCGCGCCTGATCCGCGATGGCGCGCGTGATCGCCTGCCGAATCCACCAGGTTGCGTACGTCGAGAACTTGTACCCGCGCCTGTACTCGAACTTGTCCACCGCCTTCATCAGGCCGATGTTGCCCTCCTGAATCAGGTCCAGGAACTGCAGCCCCCGGTTCGTGTACTTCTTCGCGATCGACACGACGAGGCGCAGGTTGGCCTCGACGAGCTCCTTCTTGGCCTGCTCTGCCTGGATCTCGCCGCGCGAGATCGTCTCGAGCGTCCGGACGAGCTGATCCGGCGTCTCTTCCAGCTCGTCGGCCATCGTCTTGACCTGGAGCTTCTGCTCCTTCTGGCGCTTCAGCAGGTTCTTGCGCTCATCCTCCTTGAGGCGGCCCTTCTTGACCTTCGGGTTGATCTGCCGCTCCAGCTGATCGATGTCGCGGCGGACGCGCATCACCGCCTCGACCGCCTCCTTGATCTGATCGATCAGCCGCCGCTTGATCGTCTCGGTGAACTCGATCCGGCGGATGAGCTGCGACAGCTCCACCCGCGCGCGCAGCGCCTCCCATCGCACCCGGCGGTACCGGCGCTTCTCGCGCGTCGTCGTCCCCCGGGGCGTCCTCTCGAGCTTCTCACGGCACTTCTCGACGGCCTGCCACGCCTTCCGCACCGCGTCGATCTGCCGCAGGACTTGGCGCCTGCGCTCCTCGATCTTGTCGTCGGTGATCTCCTCGTCCTGGAAGATGACGAGCTCGCGGATGCTGCGCTCCTCGTTCCTGAGCTGGTCGCCCATCTGCATGATCGCGCGGGCCACGGTCGGCGTCCGCGAGATGGACTTGATCACCGCCAGCTTGCCGCGTTCGATGCGCTTGGCGATCTCGACCTCGCCCTCGCGCGTCAGCAGGGGAACCGTGCCCATCTCGCGCAGGTACATCCGGACCGGGTCGTTCGTCTTGTCGAGCGCGCCGGGCGTCAGGTCCAGCTCGAGCTCCTCGGCCCCTTCGCCGGTGCGGTCGAGCAGCTTGTCCTCGCGGTACTTCTGCTCGGAATCGACGACCTCGATGCCGGCGCTGCCGAACGTGCTGAACAGATCGTCGAGTTCGTCCGACGATGTAATGTCGGCGGGGAGCAGCTCGTTGACCTCGTCGTACAGCAGGTAGCCCTTCTCCTTGCCGATGGAGATGAGCTGCCTCACCTCGTCATACTTTTCTTCGATAGACAACGGTGTGTCCTCCTCGACTTCCCGACCGTGCTTCCTCTTGATCACGTCCTTGATCACGTCCCTGATGTTCTCCTTGGAGCGGTGGGCTTCGCTCCCTCCGCCCGTGCACGCGTTCGTGGCGCGCTCCGGGGGAAACTCCCCCGGCTCAGCCCGAAATCAGCGCTTCTATCCGCTGCAGCAGCGCCTTCTTCCGGTCCCACAGTGTCACGATTTCGGACTCGTACCCCTCGGCCCCTGCCTCCTGGAGCCGGTCGATTTCCCGCTGAACCTCGGCCCGCTCGCGGTCGTACCGCAGGCGCTGCAGGGCCCTGACGCAGGCGGCTGGATCGCCGGGAGCCTGTTTCTGGCGGCGGATGTCCTCTACGAGCTCCGCCTCCTCCTTGTTTAGACGCTCGATTAGCGCACCGGGTAAAGATTGCACGGGCCATTCATGCAGGGATCGGGCCTGTTCGAGGATGCCTCGGGTCACCAGGCCCTCGAGGTCCGGGGGCTCCAGTTCGGCCAACGCGGCCCCGGCCGAGGCCGGATCCTGAAAGAGCGCCCAGATCAGGCCTTTTTCCGCGTTTCTGACCCCTGCGAACCCCGGGCCCCCCCCGCCGAGCTCCCGGCCTATGGTCGTCCGCTGGGCGGCAGCCCGGCGAATCTCGGCCCGCACCACCTCTTCCGTAATCCGGGCCTTGTGCGCCAGCCTGTCGGCAAACTGGTCACGGGCGGCGGCATCGGGAATACGGGCCGCGATCGAGAGCATCTTCGTCAGGAACTCGTGTCGGCCATCATCCCGCGTGAAATCGTGCTGGGCCGCCTCGCGGTCGAGCAGGTACTCGAGGTATTGCCTCGAATTCCGGATCCGGTCCTGATACGCCGATCCGCCGTGTTTCCGAATGAAGGCATCGGGGTCCTGGCCGGACGGCATCATGGCCACATTCACCTGGAACCCCTCGGCAACCAGGAGCTCGGAACTGCGTGCCGCGGCCCCCTGGCCCGCGGCGTCGGGATCGAAGCTCAGGACGACTTTTGACGCGAATCGTTTCAGCAGGCGCGCCTGAGCTGGCGTCAGAGCCGTGCCAGACGAGGCGACGACGTTGCCGATCCCGGCCTGCAGGGCCTGGGCGACGTCGAAGTAGCCTTCCACCATGACGGCGTATCGGGCTCTGGCAATCGCCGCCTTGCTGAGGCTGAGGCCGTAGAGCGTCCGGCCCTTGACATAAATCGCCGTCTCGGGAGAATTCAGGTACTTGGGCTGCTGCCCCTCCTCCATCGCCCGGCCGCCAAAGGCAATGACGGCGCCGTTCTCCCTCGCAATCGGGATCATCAGCCGGTTCCGGAACCGATCCACGACGGCGCCCCCGTCGCGCTGGACCGCCAGGCCGGTACTCAGCAGGGCTTCTGCGGAAAAACCCTGGTCGAGGAGCGCTCGCTTCAGCCCTTCGCGGCCCGCGGGCGCAAAGCCGATCCCGAGCTGCTCGACCGTGGCGGGGCTGAGGCCGCGTTCGGCGAGCATGCGCGAAGCGGCGGTGCCCGCCGGCGTCGCCAGCTGCGTGCGGAACCACGCGGCAGCCACTTCGTGCGCTTTGAGCAGCGCTTCGCGCAGCCGCTGACTCTGAGCGTCCTGCCGAGAGCCGTCCGGCTCGGGAACCGTCAGGCCCGCGCGTGCCGCCAGCAGCCTGACGGCTTCGGGGAAGCTGACCTTGTCGTACAGCTCGACGAACTTGATGACGTCCCCTCCGGCCCCGCAGCCGAAGCAGTGGAAGAACCCCCTGTCGCCGTTGACCTGGAACGAAGGCGTCTTCTCACCGTGGAACGGACAGAGGCCCTTCCAGGCCGTGCCGCTGCGCCTGAGCGGCACCCGCTCCTGCACGACCTGCACGATGTCGGCGTGCGACTTCAGGTCTTCGATGAAGGAGGCGGGGAACAGCGCCATTCGCCGGGTCTACTCCTTCAGCTCCACGACCGTGACACCGCCCCCGCCCTGCTCGGGCGGCGCGGCGGAGAAGCTGGCAACCTGCGGATGGTCCTGGAGGAAGTCGGCCAGCGCGCGCCGGAGCTGTCCCGTTCCATGTCCGTGAATCAGGCGGACGCTCCGCAGCTCGCCGACGAGCGCTTCGTCGAGGAACTTGTCCGCTCGCGCGAGCGCTTCGTCGACGTGGCATCCGATCACGTTCAGCTCGGTCAGTGAACCGTCGCGAGGCTGGAGGTCCACGTTCACACGCACTCGGGGCGTTTGAACCGACGCGGGCGCGGCGGCGAGGACGCGGAGCTCATCGACCCTGGCGCGCAGCCGCTTGCCCCGCACGTCCACCTCGGCGTCGCGATCGTGGAGCGATCGGACCACGCCTTCGAGCCCCAGCGCGCCCACGATGACCCGGTCGCCGATGGCCGGCGGCCGCCCGCCGTGTTCACCCGTCGTGACGGCGGTGGGAGGGGCATTGCCGGGTCCGCGGAGCCGCTGGCCGATCGCCTCGATCGCGGCGCGCGCCTCCGCGCGGGCCGCGCCGGTTTCCCCCGTCGCGATGAGACGCGGGGCGCGCCGCTCCGCATCGGCGGCGAGCGCCGCGGCGCGCGTCTTCAGCGCGTCCACGACCGTGTCGATCTGCCGGCGCGCGTCGCGAAGCCGCTCCTCGATACGTTCGTCGAGCCTGCGCTTGAACGTCGTCTCGCGATCCCGCAGCTCCTGCTCGCGTGCCTGCAGGCGGCCGGTCGCCTCGACGAGCGTTTCGCGCTCGCGCGCCGCGAGCCGGCGTTCGTGCTCGAGCGCCTGCATGTCGCGGTCGATTTTCGCGAGGTGTTCGGCCAGCTGCGCCTCCCGGGCGCTCCGCTGCGCGCGGGCGGCGTCGATGATGGACGCCGGCATGCCCAGGCGCGTGGCGATCTCGAGCGCCAGGCTGCTCCCCGGCGAACCGTAGGTCAGCCGGTAGGTCGGCGCGAACGTGGCCGGGTCGAACCCGAATCCCGCCGGCGCCACTCCGCTGGTAGTCGACGCGAACGTCTTCAGCGAGTCGTAGTGCGTCGTGGCGATCACCATGGCGCCGCGCTGGCGGAAGTGATCGATCATCGACATGGCGAGCGCGCCGCCCTCGGCGGGATCGGTGCCCGCGCCCGCCTCGTCGAGCAGAACGAGCGACGGGAGGACGAGCGCGCGGTTCATCTCGACGATGTTGGAAATGTGGCTCGAAAACGTGCTGAGGCTCTTCGCGATCGACTGTTCGTCCCCGATGTCGGCGAACACCGACCGGAACACCGGGACCTGCGATCCGTCCGCGGCCGGGATGAGGAGCCCCGACTGCGCCATCAACGCGAGGAGTCCGGCCGTTTTGAGCGCGACGGTCTTGCCGCCGGTGTTCGGACCGGTGATCACCAGGACGCTGACCGGCGGGATCAGCAGGATGTCCACCGGCACCGGACCGCCATTGGCGCTCGAGGTCCGCCCGTCGGCGGGCGCTTCAGGCGCCCGTCCGACCTCGTCGACGAGGTTTCGGACCGCTGCGATCAGCAGGGGGTGCCGGGCGGCTCGCAGCTCCAGCCGGCCGTCGGCAGACAGCGCCGGCTCAATGCCGTCGACGGCAAGCGAGAAGCGGGCGCGCGACTGCAGGACGTCGAGCTCGGTTGCCGCACCCACGGTCCGCAGAAGGTCGCTGCCGCGCTGGCGGAATCGATCGGCCAGGGCGAGGAGAATGCGCCGGACCTCCTCTGCCTCCTGCTGCTCGAGCGCGACGATGTCGTTGTTGATCTCGACGGTGCTGAGCGGCTCGAGGAACAGGCTGGCGCCGCTGCCGGAGCTGCCGTGGACGATGCCGGGGATGGCCGAGCGATGCTCGCTCCGCACGACCAGCACGTAGCGGCCGTTGCGATCGGTCACGATCTGCTGCTGCAGGTACTTCGCGGTGTCCTTCCCGCGCAGGTAGGACTCGAGCGTGCCGCGGAGACGGGCCCGCTGCTTGCGCAGCCGTTCGCGAATGCTCCGGAGCTCCGGGCTCGCCTCGTCGGCGACATCGCCATTCGGATCGATCTTGCGCCGGATGTCCTCGATCTCCCGCTCGAAGGACGCGGCCGTGTCGGCGATCGCGCGCAGCACGGGGAACGCGCCGCCAGCCCGGCGCACACCCGCGCACGTACGATCGACCGACGCGAGAAACGAAGCGAGCGAGAGCAGCTGCGAGGGTTCGAGGACGCGGCCTTCAACGGCCAGCGACGTGAGGAGCGCCTCGAGATCGCCGGGCGCCTCGAGACCGATCTCGTTGTCCGCCAGGAAACGCACGGCTTCGGCCGTGGCAGACAGGGCGGAGGCGACCGCCCTGGAGTCGGTCTGGGGCTGCAGCCGGGCAAGCTTCGCGGCGCCGGGCGGGGTCTGCGCGAATCGGCAGACGGCCGCGACAATGCAGTCGAATTCGAGGGCCCTCAGGGCGCCAGCGTGCATGGGAACGTGGGAAGTGGTGAGCGATCGGGACGACGGGTAATCGCCCACTATACCGCAGGCGGCTACAGCGCCACAATCTTTCAGAATATGCGGAGTACGGGGCCTTCTGTCAAGCTTGACCGGGCAGGAGCCTCCTCCTGTCCCTCGAGGCCGCGCGTTTCTCCAGCGGCCTGTTACGGCAGGTGGTTGATCGAGCTGGCGAACGCCGCCGCGCCGAAGCCGTTGTCGATGTTCACCACGGACACGCCGGTGCTGCAACTGTTGAGCATCGCGAGCAGCGCGGTCATGCCGCCGAAGCTGGCTCCGTAGCCGACGCTGGTCGGGACCGCGATGACCGGAACCTCGACCAGGCCGCCGACGACGCTGGGCAGCGCGCCTTCCATGCCCGCCACGACGATGACGACCCGCGCGGTCGTGAGCCGCTGGTGCTCGGCCAGCAGGCGGTGCAGTCCGGCCACGCCCACGTCGTACATCCTGTCGACGGCGTTGCCCATCACTTCGGCGGAGACGGCGGCTTCCTCCGCCACGGGCAGGTCCGCGGTCCCTGCCGCCGCGACGACGATCGTGCCGCGTCCCTTCGGTGTGTCGCCGGCGCTGAGCGTGATGGCTCTCGCCAGTTCGTGGAACTGCGCGTCGGGGAGCACTTCCGATACCGCCTCGAACGCCGGGCGATCCGTGCGCGTGACCAGCAGGCTGTGCCCCGTGGCCACGATCCGCGCGGCGATCGCGGCAACCTGCGAGGGTGACTTTCCGGGCCCGAACACCACCTCCGGGAAGCCCGTCCGCAGGCTCCTGTGGTGATCGATCCGGGCGAATCCCAGATCCTCGAATGGGGCCTGGCGCAGATATTGAAGGAGGCGTTCGTGCGCCGCCTCAGGCGTGATGGCGCCCGACCGGACGGCATGGAGGAGGTCGTCCAGCTCCAGGCGGGTCATCGCCAGCGCAGCCCGGCATTCGTTGACTTCCCGTTCAGCCGGGCATTAACATCACCGATCGTGCCGCGAGACAGGTTCATGTTCTTATGACGCTGCCCGAGACCTTCATCCTCGTACTCTATTTCTTCGTTCTCAGCATCCTGGCGATCTACGGCTGGCACCGTTACTACCTCGTGTATCTTTACATGAAACACAGGGGCAACGTACCGCCGCCGGCGCCGGATCTGCGCGTCCTTCCAACCGTGACCGTGCAGCTTCCCATCTTCAACGAGATGTACGTCGCGGACCGGTTGATTGACGCCGTCTGCCGGATGGACTATCCGCGCGAGCGGCTCGAGATCCAGGTGCTGGACGACTCGACCGACGAAACCACGCAGATCGCCGAGCTGGCGGTCCGGCGGCACGCCGCGCGCGGGATCAACATCTCCTACCTGCACCGCGCGGATCGCGGCGGGTTCAAGGCCGGGGCGCTCGAGGCCGGCCTGAAACAGGCGGCCGGCCAGTTCGTGGCCATCTTCGACGCCGACTTCATTCCGGCGAGCGACTTCCTGAAGAAGACGCTCCCCTACTTCGACTCGGACCCGAGAATCGGCATGGTGCAGGCCCGCTGGGGGCACATCAACCAGGACTACTCGCTGCTCACGAAGATCCAGTCGATCCTCCTCGACGCGCACTTCGTGCTCGAGCACGGCGGCCGGAACCGCGCCGGGTGCTTCTTCAATTTCAACGGGACGGCCGGCGTGTGGCGGCGCGAGGCGATCGAGGACGCCGGCGGCTGGCAGCACGACACGCTGACCGAGGATCTCGACCTCAGCTACCGCGCGCAGCTCCGCGGCTGGCGCTTCCTCTTCCTGCCCGACGTGGTCTCGCCCGCGGAGATCCCCGTCGAGATGAACTCGTTCAAGGCGCAGCAGCACCGTTGGGCGAAGGGGTCGATCCAGACGTGCCTCAAGCTCATGCCGCGCATCCTGCAGTCGAATCAGCCGCTCAGTGTCAAGGCGGAGGCGTTCTTCCACCTCTCGGCCAACTTCAACTACGTGTTGATGTCGATCCTCTCCGTCCTGATGTTCCCGGCCATGTGGGTCCGCTACGACACGGGCCGCGTCGAGATGCTGCTGATCGACATCCCGCTGTTCTTCGCGGCCACGGTCTCGGTCGGCAACTTCTATGTCGTGTCGCAGCGGGAGCTGTACGCGGACTGGCGCCAGCGGCTCAAGTACCTGCCGTTCCTGATGTCGATCGGCATCGGGTTGTGCGTGAACAACTCGCGCGCCGTGCTCGAAGCTGTCTTCGGCAGACGGAGCGAGTTCACCCGGACGCCGAAATACGGCATCGAGCAGGTAGGCGACGAGTGGGTGGGGAAGAAGTACCACTTGTCGGTGGGCGTCCAGCCGGTGGTCGAGCTGGCGCTCGGGCTCTATTTCACTGGAACGGTTTTCTACGCGCTCGCCAATCAGATCTACGGCACGCTGCCGTTCCTGATGCTCTTCCAGGTCGGGTTCCTCTACACGGGACTGCTCTCGATCTTCCAGCAGTTCGCGGGCGACGACATGATGCAGACGCCCGAGATCGTGAAGTGAACAGGAGATCAGGAGATCAGGAGATCAGGAGGGACACGAGGAGGAGGGAGCGAACGGAGGTTGGCCACCACGGAGGCACTGGGGGCGCGGAGGGGTGGCAGTGTGTGAGCAAGTAGCCCCCGACCCGCGCGTCGCGCGGCGCCACCGGGGGAGTGCTGTGGTAACTCATGCGCCCCTTCGTTCGTCCTTCGTTGACTCCGTTTCTTCGTGTGAACCTCCGTTTCCTCCGTCGGCTCCGTTCCCTCAGGATCGAGGTTGACTGCTCGTCGGCCGCCGGTGCGGGGCGGGCTTGTAGACCAGGCCCACGACCATGCCGTAGATCGTGAATTCCACGATGTAGTCGATCAGCCAGACCGACAGGAGGGTTGGAGACGCGGGCCACAGCATGTACTCGGAGATGATCGCGAAGCAGCAGATCAGCATCCCCATGATGACGCCGAAGCGCAGCCCCTCCTGCATGCCGCTTCCCCCCTCGTAGCCCTTGGCGTAGGTGTACGCGAAGGCGAAGAATCCCACCAGACCGAACCCGAACCCGAACGGCAGGATCTCCATCTGCTCGGCCTCCGGCCGCATCACCGCGGCGTGCGCGCTGTACACGTCCGTCAGAAGCACGCCGTGAACCAGGAAGCTGACGCCGAGGTAAACCACCCAGCCGGCAAGTGCCGCAAGCCCGAGGCGCGGGAAATTCATTGGAGCTCCATCCTGAACGCGTGGAGCGCACTATACACGAAAGCCCATCTGCTCTCCCTCTCCCGCTCCCTTCGTCCTCTTCCCTTCTTCCTTTTTCCTTGTTCCTTCTTCCTTGTATGATTTCTTCATGACGACGGGGGCGAATCCCAAGGCGGGGCTGGAGGATGTCGTCGCGGCATCGTCCGCGATCTGTTATCTGGATGGCCATCGGGGCGTGCTGGCGTATTTCGGCTACGACATCCACGACCTCGCGCGCGGCGCGAGCTTCGAGGAGACGTGCTACCTCCTCTGGCACGGCCGGCTGCCGAACCGCGCCGAGCTGGGCGACCTCCGGTCGCAGCTGGCCTCGGCCCGCCCGCTCGGGGAGCCGATCCTGCGACTCATGAAGCAGCTTCCGGCGTCGGCGGGCATGGATGCCCTGCGCACGCTCACTTCCGCGCTGGGGCAATTCGATGCGGACGCCGCCGACAATTCACCGCAGGCCAACTACCGCAAGGCCGTCCGGCTGACCGCACAGATCGGCAGTCTCGTGGCGACGCACGGCAGACTCCAGGCCGGCGGCGGGCCGATCCAGCCCGATCCCGCTCTCGGGCACGCCGCGAACTTCCTGTACATGCTGACGGGCACGCGGCCAGGCGCGCTCGCGGTGCGGGCGTTCGACACGGCGCTCGTGCTCCACGCGGACCACGAGCTGAACGCCTCGACCTTCGCGGCGCGCGTGGCGGCGGCCACGCTGACCGACCTGCACTCGGCGATGGTGGCCGCCATAGGCACGCTGAAAGGGCCGCTGCACGGCGGCGCGAACGCGGACGTCATGCGCCTGCTGATCGAGATCGGCGAGGACGCGAGTCCCGAGCGCGTCGAGGACGCGATCCGCCAGAAGCTCGCGAAGAAGATCAAGATCCCCGGGTTCGGCCACCGCGTCTACCGCACCGAGGATCCGCGCGCGACGCACCTGCGGCGGATGTCGAAGGAGCTGGGCGAGCAGGCGGGCAACACCCGCTGGTTCGAGATGTCGCAGCGCATCGAGCACCTGGTCAACGCCGAGAAGAAGCTCTATGCGAACGTGGACTTCTACTCGGGGTCGACGTACTTCACGCTGGGCATCCCGATCGATCTGTTCACCCCCATCTTTGCCGTGAGCCGCGTCTCGGGGTGGACGGCGCATTGTCTCGAGCAGTACGCCAACAACCGGCTGATTCGCCCGCGTACGGATTACATCGGGCCGGAGTACCCGCAGACGTTCCTGCCGCTCGACGAGCGGTAGTCCGCAAAGGAGACGCCGATGTTGGGGTCAGGTCGAGCAGGTTTGTCCGTCGCAGTTGGAGCGATCGCGCTGGCCGGGACCGTCGCCGCACAGAAGATGGAGGTCAAGACCCACCAGGACCCCAAAGCCGACTTCGCGGCAGTCAGGACGTACGCGTGGCTCCCGCCGGCGCCGCCGATCAAAACCGTGGCGCCCGACGCGGTCACCAACCCCACGCTGACGCAGGAAGCGCTGGGCCCTCACATCGTCGAGGCGGTGAGCCGGCAGCTCGCCGAGCGCGGACTCGTCGAGAGCGACCGCGACACGGCCGACGTGCACATGGCGTACTTCGCCGCGCTGACGGTGGGATTCGACCAGTCCTATCTCGGCCAGTACTACGGATACGTCACGGGGTGGCCGTCTCCCATTCCCCCCGGTCTGGCGCCAAGCACTTCGTCCACCATCTACGAGAAGGGCACGGTTCTCATCGACATGATCCACCGCGCGACCAACAGGGGGATCTGGCGCGGGTCCGCCGTCACCCGCGTCGATCAGGAGAAGACGCTCGAGCAGCGGATCAAGCGCATCAACCAGGCGGCCGAGCGCATGTTCGAGCGCTTCCCGGTACGACGGAAGAAGTAGGCTCCGGCTACGGGCTTCTTCGCCACCGTCCGACAGACAGCGTGGCGCCGGCCTCGTCCTTGGTGGAGAGAGTGAGCAGGTCGCCCTCGACGACCCAGTGCCGCGGGCGGGTCGTGGCGAGCGGGCCGGCCACCAGCGGCTCCTGGCCCTGCACCATGTAGGTCAGCGTCCGGTTCTGCATGTCGACGGCGGTCCGGCCTTCGGTCGAGATGACGCCGTCCCTGATGTCGATGCCGGCCGCCCTCAGGAGGTCGGACGAGGCCTGGTCCGCGCGGATCTCCATCCTGAGGTTGCCGAACTGATCGTAGACGAGCGTACCGGATCCTTTGAGCGTGATGGGCGCCTTGCCCGGCGGATGCACCTCGAAGGACTCGAGCACCCACCGCCCTTCGAGGAACTTGCGGGCCGCCGCCAGAGTGCCGGGGCCCGTATCGACGGGGCCCATCCTGACGGGCCGCTCTCGCGGAGCCCCGGCGCAGGCGGCGAGGGTCAGCGCGAGCGCGGCCACCAGCGTGCGTTGCAGCTTCATGGGAGCCTCGGGTTCACGGTGGATCAGGTCAGCTTGCGCGTGACCGTGAGCAGCTTGACCGGCTCCTCCGCGTAGTCGTCCACCTGCACGCCGCCCTCGGGCGCCGGTTTCACGCGCGCGGCCCCGGCCATCGTCCCGCTGCCCAGGCCGCTCATATCGACGACCATCCGGATCAACGCCACCTCGTAGCCCTCGCGCGGCTTGGCATCCTTGGCCGCGGCGCCGCCCACGAAGAACATCGGCGAGTCCGTGACGACCACGATCGTCCTGCCATTGTTCGAGTCGGTCTGCCGCGCCCATCGAATCGAGAACTTCTGGTCGCCCAGCTCCACGTGCCCCACGACGGGCGCCTTGCGGAGCGCAATCAGGAACGCAGGGTATCCGCCCTGCTTGAGCGCCGCTTCGACAGCCGTGCGTTCCGCATCAGGCGTGTACCGGTCGATGACGATCTGTATCGTGGCCGCCGCCACGCCCGCCGGGCCCTTGACGTTCGCATTCGCGGTAAACGTCTCGGGCGCACCGACCTGCCGGCGGGGTTGGCCGAGGACCGGAATCGCGGTGCCGGCCGTCAGGGCGCCGGCGATGAACAGAGACACAGCACGCACGGAGAACCTCCCACGCTGAACAGCCTGCGCTGTAACTGTTGAACCAGCCAACATTGCTACAACCTCACTCGATGAACCGCCCTGAATCGAAGAAACCATCAGAACACCGTATCCGATCATGCCCCTGGGGGTCCAGTCGAGTGTTGTTTGGGGCGAGCTGGGTTTCCACTCGACTCAGGGGACCCAACATGGCGTGGAACGGACCAGGTGCTGGGCGGCCGCAGCCTCGATTATCCTCTTCGCATGCTCACCAGATCCCCTTCGCCCTGGCCGGTCGCCCTGGTGTTGGCGGCCGCCGCCGCTGTGGTTCACGCGCAGCAGGCCGACCGCGCCGTCGCCCTCTCCGAGCGGATCGACCGGATCTTCAAGGAACGTGCCTACGAGACGCCGCGTTTCGGTCCCGCGCGATGGCTCCCCGACGGCACGGCGTATGCGGTCGTCGAACGGCCACCCGGCGGGGACGTGGGAAACGAGATCGTCCGCTACGAGGCAGCGACCGGTGCGCGCACGGTGATCGTGCCGGCGTCGCGGCTCGTGCCGCCCGGCGCCGCTTCGAAGAACGCGCTCGAGATCGACGACTATGCCTGGTCGGCCGACGGCCGCCGTCTCCTCGTTTTCACGAACACACGGAAGGTCTGGCGGGACAACACGCGAGGGGACTACTGGGTCCTCGACGTCGCCGACGGGCGCCTGAGAAAGCTCGGCGCGGATGCGCCCGAGGCGTCGCTGATGTTCGCGAAGTTCTCGCCGGATGGATCGCGGGTCGGATACGTTCGCGCGAACGACATCTACGTCGAGCACCTGGACGATGGGCGCGTAACGCGCCTGACCCGGGACGGATCCGAGACGACAATCAACGGCACGTCGGACTGGGTGTACGAGGAGGAGCTCGGGGTGCGCGATGGGTTCCGCTGGAGCCCGGACGGCCGGCAGGTGGCCTACTGGCAGTTCGACTCCACCGGTGTTGGCGTCTTCTCGCTCATCGACAATACGAGTGCGCTCTATCCACGCATCACGCGCATCCCCTACCCCAAGGTCGGCACCACCAACTCCGCGGCCCGGATCGGCGTCGTGGGCGCCGGCGGCGGGGAAACGAGATGGATGCAGACGCCTGGCGATCCGCGGAACACCTACCTCGCGCGGCTCGAGTGGATCGACAGCGGCGCGGTAGCCATCCAGCAGCTGAACCGCCTGCAGAACACGAACGACTTCCTTCGAGCGGATGCCGCCACCGGGTCGGTTACGCGACTCTTCCGCGACGAGTCGAAGACGTGGGTCGAGGTCGTCGACGAGGTGCGCCGGATTGACGGAGGACGATCGTTCCTGTGGATCAGCGAGCGCGACGGCTGGCAGCACGTCTACCGTGTGCCGCGCGAAGGCGGGACCGGCACGCTCATCACGCGGTTCGACGCGGATGCCGACGATGTCGCCGGCACCGACGAGGCTGGCGGATGGCTCTACTTCATCGCGTCCCCGCACAATGCCACTCAGCGATACCTCTACCGATCCAGGCTCGACGGGTCCGGCGTGCCCGAGCGCGTGACGCCGGGGGATCAGAGCGGCACGCATCAGTACGACCTGGCACCGGGAGGCCGCATGGCCTTCCATACGTGGTCGGCCTTCGATCGGCCGCCCGTTACGGAGGTCGTCGAGTTACCGTCCCATCGGGTCCTCCGCGCGCTGACCGATCCGGCTGCGCTCGTCTCCCGGCTCGCCGACGAGCTGCACCCGCCGGTCGAGTTCCTCACGGTGGATATCGGTGGCGGCGTCACGCTGGACGGGTTCATGCTGAAGCCGCGGTCGTTCGATCCGTCCCGCACGTATCCCGTCCTGGTGTACGTATACGGCGAACCGGCGGGTCAGACCGTTCTCGACAGGTGGGGCGGCAGCCTCAGACTGTTCTTCCGCGCCCTCGCGAACGCGGGCTACGTCATCGTCTCGTTCGACAACCGCGGTACGCCTGCTCCGAGGGGCGCAGCCTGGCGCAAGGTCATTTATGGGTCGGTGGGCGACCTGTCGTCGAAAGAGCAGGCGGCGGCCATTCGGGCGCTGACGGCCCGGCACGCGTTTCTCGATGACCAACGCATCGGAATCTGGGGCTGGAGCGGAGGCGGCACCAACACGCTGAACGCCATGTTCCGCTATCCCGACCTCTACAAGGTGGGTGTCTCGATCGCGCCGGTGCCCGATCAGCGCCTCTACGACACGATCTACCAGGAGCGCTACATGGGTCTCCCGGATCAGAACGCCGAGGGGTATCGCGTCGGCTCGGCCATCAACTTCGCGGAGGGCCTGAAGGGGAAGTTGCTGTTGATGCACGGAACCGGCGACGACAACGTGCACTACCAGGGCACCGAGCGGCTGATCAATCGGCTGGTGGAGCTCGGCAAGCCGTTCGATCTCATGGTGTACCCGAACCGGAGTCACAGCATCAATGAAGGCCCGGGCACGACGCCGCACGTGTATCACCGGATCGCGCGGCATTTTCTCGAACACCTGCCGCCCGGTCGCTGACAGGAGGTCAGGAGATCAGGAGGGGAACAGGAGATCAGGAGATCAGATGCGGCCCGCTCGTGCGGGAGCGTGGGAGAATGGCCAACAGCATGCCTGCCGTGTGGACCTCGCTGTTCGTCCTGCTTGCCGCGGTACCGATTGCCGCGAACTGGCCGCAGTGGAGAGGGCCGGCCGGGCTCGGCGTCTCCGGTGAATCCAATCTGCCGACGACGTGGAGCACGGGCGAGAACGTCGCGTGGAGCGCCGCGCTGCGCGGGCTCGGGTCCTCATCTCCTGTCGTCTGGAACGACCAGGTATTCGTGACGTCACAGGTGGGGCGCGCCCCGCTGAGGAGCGGGTCGCATCCGATGCTGGCGCGCGACGATGCGGCCCTCGTCGCGCGCGAGCGCCCCCTGGGAGGCCGGCGGGATGAGCCCGGAGAGGCCGATCGGGTCACCCTCGTCGTCGAATCGTTCAGCTGGGCCGACGGCCGCCGTCTCTGGGAGTACCGGTTCGAGGCGCGCGGGCCCTTTCCGGAGCTTCACGAGAAGCACAACCTCGCCACGCCGACGCCCGCCACCGACGGCAGGCACCTGTTCGTCTGGTTTGGCACGGGCCAGATCGTGGCGCTCGACCTGCACGGCCGGCTCGTGTGGGCGAAGCACCTCGGCGTAGAGTACTCGCCGTTCGACATCAACTGGGGACACGGCAGCTCTCCCGTGATCTACGGGGACCTGCTCATTCTGCTGTGCGATCACGAGTCGGCCTCGTACCTGCTCGCGATCGAGACGAGTACGGGAGAGCTGCGCTGGAAGGCGGAGCGCGGGAAGGGCCGCGCCTCGTACAGCACGCCGCTCGTCGTGCCGGGCCCCGACGGCGACGAGCTCATCGTGAATTCGAGCGAGCGCATCGACGCATACGATCCGTCGACCGGCAGGCTCCTGTGGTATGCCGATGCCCCCCGGCAGACGCCGATTCCGTCGGCGGTCCATCACGACGGCATCATCTACATGACGCGCGGGTATCGGAACAGTCCGTACCTGGCGCTGCGCCCGGGCGGGCGCGGCGACGTGTCGGAGACCCACGTCAACTGGCGCGCTCCGGGCGGCGGCTCGTACGCGTCGTCGCTGGTGTACTACGACGGGCTGCTGTACTTCACCAACGACGTCGGTGTTGCGACGTGCGCCGACGCGAAGACCGGCCAGCGCGTCTGGCAGAGCCGCCTGGACGGCGTGTTCCTCGCGTCGCCCGTCGCAGGCGACGGGAAGATCTACTTCGTGAGCCAGACGGGCGAGACCATCGTCGTGAGGGCAGGGCGGGAGCCCGCGATCCTGGCGCGGAACGACCTGGGGGAGCGGCTCGTTGCATCAGCCGCAATCTCGCAGGGCCGGATATTCCTGCGCAGCGACGGGACGGTGTTCGCAGTCGGCCCTCCGGCGGCGCCGGGGGGCAGGCTGCGCTGAGAAAGGCCTATCCGGACGAAGCTCACTTACGCCAGCGAGTGTCGTGGCGCCCGCTCGGACTTCGGTTCAAGAACGCCCGATGCCTCGCGCACCTGGAGCAGCCGTGCCAGCGTGAATGCTGCTATCGCGAGCACGAGATCCCGAACCGCGACGTCGAAGTAGCCGCCGATCACGAGATTGGCGGCGACGAGCGCCAGCCATGCGCTCGCGACGTACGCGCCGACGACCGGCAAAGCCATCAGGACGCTGATGCCGACGGCAAACTCGACAATCCCCACGATCGCCATGAAGGTCCCGGTCGAGACTGGCAGCAGTTGAGCGGCGGCGGGGCTCACGTAGCTGCCCCAGTCGGCCAGGATGTTGAAGAACTTGTCGAGTCCAGCCAATGTGGCCATGAGGCCTACCGCGAGTCGAAGCACCTGGGTCGGGTTTTCAAGCCGTGTGTCCATGGAACTACCTCCACTCAATGGAGTCCGAACGGGCGCGGACGTGACAGCGGAGGGAGGGATGTCACCTTTGGCCTGCCATCGACTCTATTCAGAATGACGCCACGTTTACGGCCGGGCCAGTGCGACAGGCCCGGCAGGTTCGTTGGATCGGGTAAACTGATCGTCGAGGAATCCGCGATGCACCTTGTGAGGGCGCCCGTTCTCGAGAGCTGGACCGTTCTGTCGGACGAACAGGTGGTGAGCCGGGTTCTCGGCGGACAGACTGCGCTGTTCGAGGTCCTCATGCGGCGTCACAACGAGCGGCTGTACCGGGCGGCGCGGGCCATCCTCAGGGACGACCACGAGGCCGAGGACGTCATGCAGCAGGCGTACGTCAATGCCTACAGCCACCTGCGCCAGTTCGATGGTCGGTCGCAGTTCTCGACCTGGCTGACGCGGATCGCCGTTCACGAAGCGCTCGCGCGCGTCCGCCGGCGGAGCAGGTACAGGACGATGGACCCGGAGAACCCCTCTACGCTCGAGTTTCCGGCGCCGGCGGCTCCGGTCCCGGACCCCGAGCGCCTGGCTTTCTCGCGCGAGCTGGGCGCCCTCCTGGAATCCGCGATCGACCGGCTCCCCGACGGGGCCCGCGAAGTGTTCGTCCTGAGGCAGGTGGAGGGGATGAGCACCGAGGAGGCCGCCGAGGCGCTGGGCGTGACCGAAGCGGTGGTCAAGACGCGGCTGTCGCGCGCGCGCCGCGCGCTGCGTCGCGATCTCTACCAGCACGCCGGAATCGTCGCTTCGAATGCCTTCCGCTTCCTGCGGCCGAGATGCGATCGCGTGGTAGCCGCCGTCCTCGCGCGAATCCTGTGACGCTGCGGAGAGCGCCACCCTGACGCGCCAGAGGACTACGGGAGACGGAGCCGCCGGCGCGGCTCCCAACGCGAGGCGCAACGGGGCGCGCATCAGTGGTGCCCGTGGCGGCGCCCGTTCTGTGGCGTCGATTCGTACGGAAACACCTTGTTGTAGACCGCGTCGTTCCCGTCGACGAAGTCGCCAGCCGGCCCCCTGACCACAGGAGGATTCGTCCGCAGATCGCTGATGAGCGCGGTCACGGCGATGTCGACCACGTCGTCGCCGAACCGCCGGCCGTTGGGCCAGCCGCCGGGGATGATCCCGTTGCCGAAGCCAGACTGGATCCGGCTGACGAGCACGTCGCCGCCAAAGATGCCGAGCCGCGAGAAACCTGTATCATCCGGCGTCGTGGGGTGGCTTGGGCCGCCGCCGGCAAGCCGCGCCGAACCCGTCGACAGGTCAATTTTGATCAGATCGGGAATGAAGATCCCAGCGATGTCGGTACGTCCGGTTTCGATTCCCGGGATGTCCGGCTCGAGCACGAGGAGGTTCAACAGCTTCGCCAGCTCCGGATTCTCCGCGTACTTGCGAAACAGCACCGCGTCGCTCGACGGCTTCGTCCGGCTGTAGAGGTCCTTGTCCTCGATGGCGACGAGGGCCTCGTTGAAGAGCGGGTTGCCCTGTCGTCCCACCTGCACCCAGTCGCCGAGCGCGATCGAATCGAACTCGCCGTCCGACCGGATGGTCAGCCGGCGGCGGCTCGTCGTGGCATACACGCCCGCGATCTGTCGGTCGCCGCCCAGCTCGTCGATCGGGATTGCGAGGGCCATCAGGTGCAGATTGAACCCGCCTTGCGCGTCCTTCCCAGGGCTGCGCAGTCGCAGGAGATCGAACACCGCCTGGATGTCGCCGTAGAAGCCGTCGTCTCGCTGACCCGCGAAGGCGACGTACCCCAGGTCGAGCGTGGCTATCGACTGCGCCGTGTAGCGGTCGAGATCGTCGATTCTCGCGACGCCGTCCTTTGCCGGGTTCTCTCCGTCGTCGCCCTGGTTGTAGAACGGCGTCGCGTTGCCCTGGTTGTTCGGCGGGACGACCCCGCGGCCGAGCACGGTGCGCCGCCCGGTGCGATGGTCGACCTTCGTCACGGAGAAGACCTGCGTCAGGTTCTGCGCCGCGTCGTCGACGTCGTTGATCACGCCAAGGTAGGACTGCAGGATGGTCTTCTTGTGCTTGAAGCGCGTGTCGAAGCGGAACTGATAGGAGACTGTCGCGCGACCAGCGGCCACATCGCTGCCGGACGCGACGTGAATCTCGTAGAGGATGTTGTCGTCGAAATTGAACTTGTTCGGTCCGATGCCGGGCTCCTCGAACGGGTAGACGCCGAGCGCGGTCACCAGGAACTTGCCGGCGGGCTCCTCGCGGACGAAGGCGTACACGTCCGTCGTGTTCGCGGCGTCGTCCAGCGTGATGAGGGGCGCGTCCATGTGGCTCGATGCCCGCGCGACCGCCGGTGCGCCGAGGAGAAGCCCCGCCGCGGTCGCGGCCAGCAGTGTCCGGTTGGATACCGTTCTCATGACTCACTCTCCTTGTTCAGTTCTCTGTAGCGTTCAGATGCTTCGCGATGAGCGCGGATTCGGAAGGGTAGAGCATCGCCCGAAGCTCATGCGCCCGCTTCAACCAGCGCGCTGCCTCGCCACTGCGGCCGGCTGCGGCGTGGATGATTCCCGCATGCAGGAAGAGTCGCGCGTCGGACGTGCCTGCGGCGAGCGCGCGTGCCATGACGTCGCCGGCTTCGGCGAACCTATCGCTTGCGGCGAGGGCCCATGCGTGCGCGTCCAGGGTGAAGATGTCGCGCCGCGCGCGCAGCTCCTTCTCGGCCAGCGCGACGGCGCGGGTCGGCTCGAGGCGGCGTGTCGCCAGGTAGAGCGCCACGGTACGGGGATCGAGGAGCGCGCCCCGTGTCGTAAGGTCGCGTTCAACCAGCCCGGCCTCGCCCTCGCGACCCTGGAGCCGCAGCGCGTCGGCCAGCAGCCACTGAACATCCGGCTCCCCGCTCGACTGCGAAGCGCGTTGGAGCACCGCGATGGCGTCCGACGTCCTGTTGCGCGCAAGGAGGATCCGGCCCTGCGCCTCGAGGGCGGCCGCGTAATCGGGCTGGTGCGCGAGCGCGGTCTCCGCCGCGTCGGCAGCCTCGTCCAGGCGGCCGGCCTGAAGCTGGTAGGAGGACAGACGAGTCCACGCCCAGGCCGACAGCTCCGGGTCCCGCGGGCTGGCCGACGCGATGGCGAGCCGCACCGCTTCGATGGCGCCATCCAGGTTGCCGCGCAGCCAGCGCAGGTGTGCCGCGCGCGTGTAGGACTGGTAGAACGGCTTGAGGTCCATCATCCTCTGGTACGCCTCGGCGGCTTCGTCCAGCCGTCCCTGTTCCAGCAGCACGTCACCGAGTAGACCGTAGTCGAGTACGTAGCTGCGCCGTGCGACCAGGGCGTGGGCGAGCTGCTCCGCCTCGCTGAACCGGTGGAGCTGGTGAAGAACGTGGCCGCGAAGCAGCAGGGCCGACGCCTCGCCGGGGTATCGCGCTTCAAGGCACCCGGCAGCTGCCTCGGCGAGCGTGTAGTCCCGGGGATCGTTGCTGATCCGCGCGCGGGAGACATACAGCTGCCCGAGTCTTTCGAGCGCCTGCTTCGCGCGGACTTCGCGGCGCGCGCCGTCCCGCGCACGCGCGATCTCACGGCCGATGTCAGTCGACCCCGAAGCTGGCGCAAGAGCGACACGACAGGCGGCGGATGCGTCGGCCGCTGCCAGGGGCGCGTCCGAGCGCCCGTGAACCCACGCGAGTGCGACTCCGGCGAGCAACACGATCCCAACGAGAATCCGGCGCGTCATCTGAGCCCTCCTCTATCGCGATCAGTTCTACGGTTCCAGACGCGCTTCGGATTTTTCGCGCGCCCCAGCCGTCGCGTCATGATGCGAATGACGCTCGAAGCACCAGCCCGCACGGGCGGGCTGGATGTCAGGTCTGGCGGTCGAAGTCCAGAGGCCCACGTCCCCGGCTCCGTCCTTGAACCTGATCTGGAATGGGAATTGGGAGTTTGGGAGTAGGGACGCTACATCGCGCGCCCGGCCGGCGTGCCTACCAGATAGCGCTCACCGGTCGGCGCGGGTACACCGGGCGCCGGTTCGAGTGTCACCGCGACGGCGAGCGGCGCGCCAATGTCAGCGGGCGTTCGAAAGACCGCGCTCGCGCTTCCCGATGCGTCGGGGGCGATCACGCCGGCGCTCACAGGGGCCTCGGCCGTCACCACCCACACCTGATACACGCGATCCGGAGGCGGCGGCGGCAGGCTGGTTGCCGTGAACACCATGCCCTGGGTACGGCTCCAAAGTGCGCGTGCCGTCGCCCGTGGTGCGGCCGGCTGCCCGGCCAGATCGATTTGTGCGACGTCGGGGGCCGCGAGGATGGCCATCGCGACCTGCGCTTGATCGGCCGCGTGTCGTGCCCGCTCCACTTCCTGTTCCGCGCCGGCCGCACGCCGCTCCGCGTCACCCAGCCTCGCCTCGAGGCCGGACACCCGTCCGTGCAGATGCCAGGCGTACGCGCCTAGACCCGCCGCCAGCAACACCGCCGCTGCCGCGGGGAGCCAGCTTCCGGTCTGCGAGCGGGCACCGGCCGACGTCTTCGCCGTTCCCGTCACGGCGGCCAAGACGCGGTCGCGCAGATCGGGCCGAGGCGTGCGCTGGGGCGCCGCGTGTGCGAGCGCGTGCGCAACCGGCCGCAGCGCGCGCACGTCCTCGGTGCAGGCGGCGCACGTCTCCAGGTGTGCCTCGAACGCGCGGCGCTCCAGGTCGTCGAGCGCACCCAGTACGTACGGGGCCGCGAGCGATTGTTCGTCGTGCGTCAGGCTCATGCCCCTCCCTCGACGGTGCGGCGGTCCAACACGTCCCGCAGTTTCAGCAACCCGAGTCTGATCCGCGTCTTGATCGTGCCAAGCGGCTCCTCGAGGCGCTCAGCGATCTGGCTCTGCGTGAGTCCCTCGAAGTAGGCGAGCTCGATCGGCAGCCGTTGCAGGAGCGGTAAGGCCTCGAGCGCGGTTCTGACACGGGCGGCGTCGCGCGACGTGGCGAGGGCGTCGCCGGGATCCACGACAGCCGCTGGCAGCTCGAGGTCCAACGCATCGGCGGCGGCTGTGGCCCTGCTGTCGGGACGCGCGCGACGCGCGCGGAGCCGATCGATCGCGCGCGAGCGAGCCATGTTCAACAGCCACGCGGCCGCCGTTCCGCGCGCGGGATCATACCGCTGCGCCTGCCGCCACGCTTGCGCGAAAACCTCCTGGAGCACGTCTTCGGCGTCCGCTTCGTCGCCGACGATGCGCAACGCGAGCGAGTAGACAGCGCGGGCATGCGCGTCGTACAGCGCGGCGATCGCGGCGCCGTCCCCGTCCGCCACGCGCGCGACACAAGCCGCGTCATCCCCCGATTCGAAGTCCCCGCGTGCGGGCCGTGCCGCCAGCGCGGCGAGACACCCCATCATGGCACGCGCGAATCATATCCTCACTCTGGTTCTACGGGCAGCCGCGCCAACTGGACGGTTTGAGCGTGTTGAGATGATCGCGGCTGCTTTCGGCCGCCGCGACGCTGGGCGTGACCGACGCGGTGAGTCCAGGCCTGGGAGCCAGCGCCGTAGTAGGATCGACCTCGCGCGTCGATCAGAAAGGAGTGCGTGCATGTTCACCAACCAACGGCGCATTCTCGCGGTTTCGTATCTGGCGACGGCTCTGGTCCTCGTTCTTCCCGGCACGGGCCACCCGGCGCGGGCCCAACTCACGGAGCCAGCAATGCTGGTGCCGAACCTGGACGTTCGGACGGTGATCGCGGGATTGAACCAACCCACCACGATGGCGTTTCTCGGCGTAGACGACATCTTCGTGCTGGAGAAAGCGACAGGTCAGGTGAAGCGCGTTGTGGGCGGAGTAGTAAGCATTGTGCTCGACCTGGCAGTCAATTCTGCGTCCGAGCGCGGGTTGCTTGGCATCGCGCTCCATCCGGCCTTTCCCGCGAATCCGGGGGTCTACCTGTACTGGACCGAAAGCACAACGGGCAGTGACAGCACCGCGCT
>DATIEW010000450.1:0-7817 GCA_035455585.1 Vicinamibacterales bacterium
CTCGAGGCCGGCGACTGGCCGCAGGTCGGACACCAGATCGGCGAGGAGTGGGAGAATCGAAAGGGCCTCGCCCCGGGCGTCTCGACACCCGCCATCGAGGCGATGCTCGATGCCGCGCGGAGTGCCGGCGCCTGGAGCGGCAAGGTCTGCGGCGCCGGCGGCGGCGGCTGTCTGTTCGCCATCGGGCCGCCCGAGCGCATGCCGGCCATTGCGCGCGCGCTAGGCGCGGCCGGCGCGCGCATCCTGGATTGCCACGTCGAGAGCGAAGGTCTCAGGGTGGAGACCCGCGCGGCGCCGTGAGACAGAATCCGAGCGACGGCGATGGCGGGCGGGGCCACGCCCTCTGGTAACGACGGCGCGCACAGCGCGCCCGCCGGAGCGGAGCGGGGCCAAGGGGCCCCCCCGAGCGACGGCGATGGGGGGTCCGGCGGGGCGAGGCCCCCCGGTAAAGTAATGGACAACCTTGCCATTGCCCGGGTTCTCGCCGAAATCGGCGACCTGCTGGAGATCAAGGGCGAGAATCCGTTCAAGATCCGTGCGTATCGCAACGCCGCCGAGACGATCGCCCACACGTCCGAACGAATCGCCGCGCTCACCCCCGCCGGGCGCCTCGCCATCCCCGGCATCGGCAAGGACCTGGCCGCGAAGATCGGCGAGCTCGTCGAGGCCGGGTCCATGGCCTACCATCGGGCGCTGCTCGAGGAGTTCCCGCCGACGGTGCTCGACCTCCTCCTTCTTCCGGGGATCGGTCCGAAAACGGTGGCGCTCCTCTACCGCTCGCTCGACGTCCGCACGCTCGACGACCTGGAGCGCGCGGCGAGGGAGGGGCGCCTCCGGACCCTCAAGGGCATGGGCGCCAGGAAGGAGGCGCAGATCCTCAGAGCGCTCCAGGAGCGCCCTCGCATCACGGGCCGACGGCTGCTGGCCGAGGCGCACGACACCGCCGCGGCCCTCGTCGCCGCGCTGCGCGACCGGGCGCCTGGCGCCGACGTGACAGCGGTCGGAAGCTTGCGCCGCGGCTGCGAGACCTGCGGCGATCTCGACATCCTCGCAGCCGGCGCGGCGCCTGCCATCATGGAGGCGTTCACCTCCTACCCGCAGGTCGAGCGGGTCATCGCTCATGGCGAAACGAAGTCCAGCGTGCTGCTATCGGGTGGGTTTCAGGCCGACCTCCGGCTGGTGCCCCGCGAGAGCCGCGGCGCGGCGTTGCAGTACTTCACGGGTTCGAAGGCGCACAATATCGCGCTCCGCGACCGCGCGCTCCAGCGCGGCCTCAAGCTGAACGAGTACGGCCTGTATCGAGACGGCGACGGCAGCCTCGTTGCGGGGGACTCCGAAGAAGAGATCTACGAATCCCTCGGGCTGGCGTTCGTTCCTCCGGAGCTGCGCGAGAACCGCGGCGAGGTCGCTGCGGCCGAGCAGCGCGCGCTGCCGCGGCTCATCGCGCTCGACGACCTTCGCGGCGATCTGCACATGCACACCACCGCGACCGATGGACGCGCCGATGCCGAGACGATGGCGAAGGCTGCCCGGGCGGCCGGCTTGAGCTACATCGCGATCACGGATCACAGCCGGTCGCTCTCGATGGCCAACGGCCTCGATGAGCGCGCAGCGCTCGAGCACGCCCGCCGCATCCGGGCGCTGAATCGGCACATCGATGGGATCACCGTGCTCGCCGGCATCGAATGCGATATCCGGGCTGACGGCTCGATGGACCTCTCCTCCGACTGCCTGGCCGAGCTGGACATCGTCATCGCTTCCGTCCATTCGGCGTTCAGCCAGGAAGAGGCGCGGATGACCGAGCGGATTCTGCGGGCGATCGACTGTCCCTGGGTGGACGTGATCGGGCATCCGACCGGCCGGCGGATCCTCAAGCGCGACGGGCTTCGCGTGAACCTCGAGCAGATCGTCGACGCAGCGGCCAGAGCCGGCGTCGCGCTCGAGATCAACAGCCAGATCGAGCGGTTGGATCTGGACGAACACAAGGCCCGGCTGGCCCGCGACCGCGGTGTCGGACTGGTGATCGACTCCGATGCCCACTCGCCGGCTGCGCTCGGCCTGCTTCGCTGGGGGGTTACCATCGCGCGCCGGGCTTGGATCAGACCCGAAGACGTGCTCAACACCCTGCCCGTGGATCGGCTCCGGGCCTCGCTCCGCCGCAACCGCGGCACGAGGCGTTGATGAGCAGATCGGTGGATGACAAACTGGCTGCGATCCGGCAGCTCTACTTCGAGGCGACGCCGGTTACCATCCAGCGTGACTTCGATCGCGCAATCGACGTGCTGAAGTCCATGGAATCGGAAGCCGAACGCGAACGCGCCACGGTCTACATGCAGGGGCTGGCGGAAATGAAGCGGGAGTTCAGCCGGAGACGACCGCGCACCCGGCGCCGGCGGACTACTTCAGGCTCTTGACGACGACCCTGCGCGCCGCGAGCCGCACCGCCTCGGATACGTTCCGATCGAAGGCGAGCAGCTTGGTGTCCTTCTCGTTGAGGCGGTGCAGCAGCTGCATCGAGATCCCGGGCGGTGTCTTCGGGTTCCGCACCAGAGCGAGCACGACGCCGTAGTTCTTCAGCCAGCCTCGATTCGACGCAATGACGCGCAGCACCTCTTCGGCCACGTTGGCCATTTTCGCGAACGACTCCACCTCGGTATCCGTCAGCTTGGGGCTGTTCAGCACGGAAGTGGCCACGAGCCTGTTCGAGTCCCGTATCAGCTGCGCCCGCTGTTCGCGCGTACCCTTCATGGCCAGCCTGATCCGGTCCTTGACGGGCAACGACGACAGCGACCCGGCCTCGGCCTCGTCGTCACCGGTGGTTCCGGCAGCCGCCGGCGTGTCGACCGGCGCGTCGCCGGGCGGCGGGCCGGGCGACGCGGCCGGCTCGATGCCGCGCGCACGGAAGAACGCCACCAGCTCGGGTGCCACATCCGGACGCGCGATGAAGGCCGCTAGCGACGGACCCGGGAGGCCGCCAATCGTCGCATTGGCCGTTGCCGCCACTTCCGGGTCGGGGTCGTCGGAGAGCATCACGAGGAGCGCGAGCTGTTCCTGCGTCCCGGATGCCAGCCCTCCCTGCGCGGCGGCAATCCGGACGTCCCGTGGAACTCCACGCTTGAAGAGATCGATGAGGGGTGAACGGAAGCCGGGTTCCATCAGTAACGAGTCGCTGCCGGATGCCTGGCGAAACACCAGGACGCCCAAAAAGCCAGCACTGTCAGCTCCCAATTCCCGAGCCTGCTTCTAGCAGGCCGCTGAAAAAGCCCGGCCTGATGGGCAATGGCCGATGGGCCATGCCGAAACAGGGCATTTTGGCCCATGTCCCATTGCCCATTTGCCATTTGGATGCGTTCTTCAGCATCCTGCTAGGCAGCCCGACCGCCTGTCGAACGCACGCCGTACCTCCTGCACGATTCTGTCCAGCCCATCGTCGGCACGGGTGGTTCCGGCGGCGTCTGCGAACATGCCGATCGCGGCAATCCCCGCCGCCCCGGCAGCCGCGACGTCCGCGAGACGCTCGCGGGTGATGCCGCCGATGGCCACCACCGGGATCCGGACACTCTGGCAGACGCGGCGGAGGGCATCGAGACCCGCGACCGGGTGTCCCGGCGGCTTGCTGCGCGTCGGGAAAACCGTTCCAAACAGCAGATAGTCGCACGCCTCCTCGTCGTCCGCGGCCACGGCGTCCGCGGTGCTGTGAACCGAACGGCCAATCACAAAGCCAGGCGGAACCATGCTGCGCACACGCCGGGCGGCCGCCGAGGCGGCCGGCAGGTGTACGCCCCCCGCGCCGGCCGCAAGCGCAACGTCCGTCCGATCGTTGACCACGATGCGCGCCGCCGTCGCGGCCGACGCCCCGACGGCGCCCCGGACGAGCCGTTCCAGCGCCCGGTCGGGGAGGTCGGGCTCGCGGATCTGAATCAGATCGACTCCCGCCCTCGCTGCCCGCGCCGCGACGTCGATGACGCGTTCGCACTGTTCCACGTCGCCCTCCGCCAGCCGGCGCCTGTCGGTGACCATCACGACCATCGGTCGCCCGAGAATCAGGGTCACAGGTTCGCGCCCGGGTCCGGCTGATCGCTGTACCGTTCCCGGTAGCGGGCCGCAACCGCCGTGGCCAGCTCGAAGAGTCCTGCCGATGCCGTCACGATGCCGATGCCCGACACGGCGCCGCGGGCGAAGTGGCTCTGCCAGGCCGCCTGAAGGGCGGGAAAGGCCGCGAGGAGCGTGTTGTACTCCCAGAACTCCGACCAGGGTGCGAACATGAGGATCACGCCCGCCTCGAGGAAGTAGCCGGCGAACAGAAGCCGCGTGAAGAAGGAGATATCACCCTCCGGTCTGCACGCGAGCGAGCCGCTCGATCCGGGACGGCACGTCCCGATAGTCGCCGGCCTCGGCCTGCAGCTCGAGGAAAAGCGCAAGCGCTCTTGCAGTTTCGCCTGTGCTCTCGAGGGCGACGCCGAGGTCATAGAGCAGCGCGTGGCCCTGATCCGGGTCCGGTGCGGGGGACTCCGCCGCGCGCTCGAACCACTCGATGGCCCGTGGACCCTCGTCACGCTGCTGGTAGAGACGTCCGAGGGCCGACGCCGACTCGAAGCGGTGATTCAGGGATCGCGCGGCCATCTCGAAGGACCGGATCGCCTCGTTCACCATCCCGATCTCCAGGTACCGTTTCGCCAGCGTCAAGTGCTGAGCCGAAAAGTCCCGGCCTCCCTCGGCGCCCTCGCGGACCTTCTGGAAGACATGATCCAGGCCCCGCTCCCGCGCTGCGCCCTTCTCGCCCTGCCCGGCCTCCATGATGCCCAGCGCCCCGGTCAAGTCCAGTTCGTCGGCGCCGGCCCCGGTGAAGACGGCGTCCGTCCCGCCGCTCGAACGTTCCGACCGAGGCTGCGCAACGGCAACCTCCGGCTCCACGATGCGTACGGCTTCGCCGGCCGGCGGGGCCTCAGCGGCCGACCCTTCTGACGGTGGCGGATCCGCCGCAGCGACGGGTGGTGAACCCCTTGCGATGAAGTGATCCGTCGCGACGAACGGCACCTGACCGCTGAGCCGCTCGGCGATGACCGAATCCGGATCGGGCACACCCAGCATGACGAGCGCCCGGCGGAACCGTTCGATGTGCGCCGGTTGCCACGGCTCCCGCGCCACGAGATCCTCGGCGATGGCACGGGCCTCGGCCGCCTGCTCCGCCGCGAGGTACGCATCGGTCAGCTGTTCCTGCGCTTCGTACATCGCCGATTCCAGTCCGCCGTCGACGCAGACCTCCACCAGCTTGAGAAGGGCCGGAATCTGGCGGGGAGCGCTTCCGATGAACTCCTGGAGCGTCGACACGGCTTCGGCGAACCCCGACGATGCGACCGCCGCGTCGACGGCCGCATCAACCAGCACGAAAGCGAGCGCCGGATCCCGCTCCGATACCGATCGCGCGATGTCGGCGATCTTCGGCCGCAGCTCGCCGTGCACGACGACGTCAGGCAGCAGCTTCCGGAGTCGATCGATGGCGCCGTCGCGCACCTCGAAGTCGACGAGCGGCAGCAGCAGGTCAGGGTGGGCGCCGGCCACGGATCGATCGAGGAGGTCGCGCGCGGCGGTCAAATCGCCGGCCTCCAGCGCTGCGCGGGCCAGCGCCGCGCGTGCCGCGGCATCCTGTGGCGAGAGCCGGACCAGCTGGCGGAGCGCGTCGAGGGCCTCGTCCGCCCGCCCCTTCTCGACGAGCTCCCCGTACAGCTCCTGGTAGTGCGCGGCCGCCTGCTGCACGTCCCCGATCTCTTCCAGCGTGCGTGCCGCGGTTAGCCTGGCTCCGATATCGGCAGGGTCGAGAGATCCGATCCGTACCACCAGTTCCGCCTCGCCCCGCCGGTCGCCTCTCGCGCGGCGCCTGGTTGCGATGTCGGTGAGGCGCGCTTTCGCGTCCGCGAGCAGTCCCTGGCGGGCCGTCGCCTCCGCGAGCTGGAGCTGAACGTTCTCGTCGTCTTTGTCGATCTTGAGGATCTTCTTGTAGAGGGCCCCCGCCTTCGAATAGAAGCCCTCGCGCATGAAGTGATCGGCGATGCGCGCGTACTGCGCGACGGCCATGTCGGTCTGACGCGCCCGGACGTAGAGATCGCCGAGCATGTTGGCGGAGGTCCAGTCGCCCGGCTCCTCCTCCACGACGCGGACGTACTCGGCGATCGCGGCGGCGAGGCGCCCCTGGCGGAGCAGCTTCTCCGCCTTCTTCAGCGAGCTTTCACGATCGAAAGCCAACGGGCTTCATTCTCCACGGGACGGAGACGCCGGGGAGCGGCGCAATGGGGATCAATCCATCCTATCAAACAGTGACGGCGGACGAAACGACCGGCGGTGGACGTCGGAATAGCCGTGCACCGACACCGCGGCCAGATGGTCCTTCGTCGCGTACCCCTTGTGCCGGTCGAACCCATATCGCGGATCGCGCGCGTGAAGTTCCAGCATGAGGCGATCGCGCGTCACCTTTGCGATGATCGACGCGGCGGCAATCGCGGTGCAGCGGGCGTCCCCGTGCACGACGGAGCGCTGCGCCATCGGCAGGTCCGGGATCCGGAACGCATCCACCAGCACGAAATCGGGACAGGGTGCGAGCGCCAGCACGGCCCGCTGCATCGCTCTGAGCGACGCCTGGTGGATGTTGATCCGGTCGATTTCCTCGCAGTTTGCCGAGGCCACGCTCCAGGCCAGCGCTGCCACGGTGATCCGCTCGTAGAGACGGATCCGCTCGAGGGCCGTCACGGCTTTCGAGTCGCAGATCCGCGGCACATAGCGGTCTGGATCCAGGACCACGGCCGCAGCGGTCACCGGCCCGGCAAGACATCCCCGGCCCACCTCGTCCACGCCCGCCACGGAGTTGAAGCCCAGACGGCGGATGGAGTTCTCAAGCGTGCGGTACGCCCGGACCCTCACCATGTCGACGTTCCCGATCGACCGCGTCAGGCGAGCTGCTGCTTCCGCTGCTCTTTCATCCGCGCCGCCTTGCCCCTCAAGCCGCGGAGGAAATAGAGCTTGGCGCGCCGCACTCGCGCCGACCGTACGACGTCGATGCGGTCGATGACCGGCGAGTGCAGCGGGAAGATGCGTTCGACGCCCTGACCGAAAGACACCTTGCGCACCGTAAAGGTCGCGCGGGCTCCACCGCGGTGCATGCCGATCACCATGCCTTCGAAGATCTGGATCCGCTCCTTGTCACCTTCCCGCACCTTCACGTGCACCCTGACCGTGTCGCCAGGCTTGATCGCCGGGCGGTCGGTCAACTGTCCGCGCTCGACGGCTTCTACTGCAGTCATTCCACGTCTCCCTTCTCCCGCTGGCCCTTCAACTCCTGCAGGACCGCCTGCGCTTCGGCATCCAGCGCGGCCCGCTCGAGCAGGTCCGGCCGACGCGCCAGCGTCCGCTCCAGGGCGCGGCGCCGTCGCCACCGCGCAATCTCGGCGTGATGCCCCGACATCAGGACGGCCGGAACACTCCAGCCCCGGAATTCCGCGGGCCGGGTGTACTGCGGATAGTCCAGCAGCCCCCGCGCGAAGGAATCCCGGGCCACCGACTCCTCGTCCCCTACCACGCCAGGCACGAGCCGGCAGACGGCGTCGACGATCACGAGCGCCGGCAGCTCGCCGCCGGTCAGCACGTAGTCGCCCACCGAGAGCTCCTCGGTGGCCAGGTGCTCGCGCACCCGCTCGTCCACCCCCTCGTATCGACCGCACAACATGACGATGTGCGTCAGCCCCGCAAGCCGGCGGGCTTCAGCGTCGGTGAAGCGGCGTCCGTCCGGCGTCGTCAGGATCACGGTCGAGGGCGCACCCCGCTCG